>CAJXLG010000134.1 GCA_913055885.1 uncultured Rhodospirillales bacterium | reverse complement strand
CCGGCCAATCTGCGCTATCGCCGGGCCGTGGCGGCGCTCGACAGCGTCGTCGAGCCGCTCATCGACGCCCGGGCCGCCGACCCCGATCCCCCGGACGATTTCTTCACCACCCTGGTCCAGGGCATGCAACAGGGCACCATCGACCGGCGGATGGTGCGCGACCAGGCGATCACCTTCCTCTTCGCCGGGCACGAGACCACCAGCAACGCGCTTTGCTGGTCGCTGCACCTGTTGAGCGCCGATACGGCGGTTCAGGAGGCGGCCCGGGAAGAGGTGCGCGCGGTGACGCCGGGCGCGGTCCCGGACACGGATTCCCTGGCGCGCCTGCCCTATGTGCGCGCCGTGTTCGAGGAGGCCATGCGCCTCTACCCGCCCATCTATGCCATGCAGCGCCGGCCCCGGGAGGACGTGGAGATCGCGGGCTATCCGGTGCCGGCCGGGTCGGGAATCGCCATCTCGCCCTACGTCACCCACCGGCATCCCGACTTCTGGACGGAGCCGGACCGCTTCCGGCCGGATCGTTTCCTCGACCGCGAGGCGGAGGGCGATGCGCGGTTCAGCTACTTCCCCTTCGGCGCCGGGCCGCGCACCTGCATCGGCGCGGACCTGGCCATGATGGAGGGGGTGACGATCCTGGCCATGATCCTGGACCGTTTCCGCGTCAGCCCGGAACCGGGCCGGCGGGTGGAACGCGCCAACCTCATCTCCATGACGCCGCACGGCGGCCTGCCCCTGCGCCTAGCCCGGATTGTCGCACCGGTCGATGGCTGTGCGCCGGTGTCGTTAGGCTCAGGCCAGGAACCCCGGATCGGGGTCCGGGGCAGGCAGCCCGCCGCCCGATGCTCACCCATCGGGCAAGGGCTGTGACGCAGACTGTGCCAACGCCACCGGCGCCCGACGGGTTGGCCTGCGCCGGCCGCTTGCCACGTCGAAGCCCCTTGAAGATGGGTGAGCATCGTCTGCGGGCCTTCTCCTCGCAATCGGCACGGCGCAGAGCCAACACAGCGCGCCGAGCGGTGCGACAATCCGGGCTAGCGCCGGCCGATTGAGCGGGGCCCCCGCCCGGGCGCGCTTTTCAGGCGGCCGCCGGCAGCGCCGCTTGGGCCAGGATGTCCACGATGGTGTCGCGGTGCGCCATCACGAAGAAATGGTCGCCCGGGAAGTGGCGAACCGTGACGGGGCCGGTGGTGGTGTCGCGCCAGGCCGCCACGTCCGCCTCGGTGGCCTCGCGATCGTCGCTGCCCCCCAGGGCGGTGACCGGGCAATGCAGGGCGGGGCCGGGCAGGGGCGCGTACTCGTCGCTCAGCTCGAAATCGGCGCGCAGGAGCGGCATCAGGAGCTCCATCATTTCCGGGTTGTCGAGCACCTCGGGGGGCGTTCCGTTCAGGGCCCGCAGGGCTTCCCGGAACGCATTGTCGGGCAGGTGGAAGATGCGCGGGGTGCGGCGCGGCTGGCCCGGGGCGCGGCGGCCCGATACCACCAGATGGCGCACGTCCCGCCCCGCCGTTTGCAGGGCCCGCGCCACCTCGTAGGCGATGGCCGCGCCCATGCTGTGGCCGAACAGGGTCACCGGGCGGTCGAACAACGGGGTCATGGCGTCCGCCAGGGGCGGCAACAGGGTCTCCACGCTGGTGTGGGCGGGCTCCCGGAAACGGCGCTCGCGGCCCGGCAGCAGGGCGAACTGGACGTCCAGCCCGGCCGGGAACAGCGGCGCCCACGAACGGAAGGCCACGCTGCCGCCGCCGGCGAACGGGAAGATCACCAGCCTCGCGGGCGCCGTGTCGTCGCCGGCGAGGCGCTCGAACCATGGGCTGCTCATGGTGGTTGCCCTCCATCTCCTGGTGGTATGAGGCGGGCGCCTGCGCTATGTTGCCCGCGGTACCCGTGATTGTTGCCCGGCCGCGTCGGTCGGGGGCCGGTTCACCGGAACGCACGAGGAGGGGCACATGGCCCGGAATCCCCAGGACAACATCGCCATCCTGCACCGTTTTGTCGAGGAAGTGCTGAACACGGGCGACCTGTCCCGGGTCGAGGACATGGTAAGCGAGGACTTCGCCCGGCACGACGCCGTGCGCGTGGAAAACGGCACGGAAGAGGTCAAGCAGTTCCTGAAGGAGCGCCACGACGAATACGAGGGGCTGCAATACACCCTTCACCAGACCATCGCCCACGGCGATTACGTGGCCGCCACCCTGACGGCCCGGGGCCGCCACCGCGCCACGGGGCACGACGTGACGGGCAGCGGCATGGTGCTGGTGCGGTTCCAGGACGGCAAGGTGGCCGAGGTCGTCAGCGAGTGGGACCGCTCCGGCATGCCCGCCGGGAGTTGAGCCGGCCGGCGCGCGGTCCGCACCGAGACGGATAAAGGCGGGACTCATGCCGCGTGCCTTTCGAGGAAGGCCCGCACCGTGGAACCGACGGCCCCGGGCCGCTCCAGCGGCGCCATGTGGCCGCAGTCCGGCACGGTGACCAGCCGGGCGTTGGGCCCCCACGCCGCGGCCAGGCGGCGGCCGTTCTCCGGCGGGGCCAGGCGGTCGTCGGCGCCCTGCACGATCAGGGCCGGCAGGTCCGGGGGCAGGGGCCCGTCCGCGCCGGCGAAGTCGCGCGCCGCCGCCCGCTGCGCGGGCAGGACGTCGGGGCGCCAGCCCGCCGTGAAGCGCTCGAAAAGGGACCCCTCCGACAGGTCGGTGCGTGGCGAGAAATACACCGCTGCCGCTTCGGGGGGCACGGCCTCCCCCGCCATGACGGCCGCCATGACGGCCCGGGCGTCGGCGGTCGCCGCCGCGTCCGGGGGCACGTCGCCGCCCGCGCCCACCACGATCAGGGCGCGCAGGGGTGTGGCGTCCGCCGGCCCGGCCGCCATCCGCCGGGCCACGCGGCCGCCGAAGGTGACGCCCAGGACCACGGGCGGCGTTCCCGGGGCCAGGGCCTCCAGCACGGCGCGGGCATCCGCGGCGAAAGCGGACAGGGGCGTGCTCTCCGCCAGGGCCCGGGGCCACGGCGCCAGACACCGCCACCCGGCGTCCACCAGCGTGGCGGCGCATTCGGCCAGGTCCCCGGGGGTCCGGGCCAGGCCGGGCAGCAGCAGAACGGGCGGGCCCCGGCCCGCCTCCGCCACCGGGATCGGCCCGGTGGCGCCCGCCACCGTCACCCGCCGTTCTTCGGGAAAGCCGCTCATGACGGCCCCGCCGGCCCGTGCGCCAGCCGGCGGGCGACGAAGGTCAGCGCCCGGGGCATGGCCATGGCGAAAAAGGCGTTGTCGTGCCGGCCGTCCGGGTCGCGGTCGAGGTCGTGCGGCACCCCGCCGCCTTCCAGCACCCGATGCAGGAACCACGTGCCCGGCCAGGCCAGGGGGTCGGCGTCGCCACAGGCGAGGCTGATGGCCGTTCCGGCGTGGCGCAGGTCGGCCGCGCCGTCGCGCGCGAGGACCGGGGGATGGTGGGCCGCCCATTGCCCGGCGTCGTCGATCCCGTCGCCGAACAGGCGGGCCAGGAACGGCGGCGGCCGCAGCCAGGCCAGGGGGTCGCCCGGGGCGATGTCGTCGTGCCCGAAGGCCGCCTCGATCGCCGGCGCCAGGGCGGCGACGGCGGGGATTCCCCGGGGCCGGCGCAGGGCAGCCCGCAACACGCCCAGCCCGCCCATGGACGCTCCGACCATGCCCACGGCCGTGGCGTTCAGGTGGCCGGGCAGCTCCTCGGCGACGAAGGTCTCCCAGAGCGGCCCGCCGGCCGGCGGGTCCAGGTAGAGGGTGCGCGGGGCCTGGACCCAGGCGAGGCGGACCGGCGGCAGGACGCCGTCGGCGAACAGCCGCGCGGGCAGGGCGGCCAGGCGCGGCGCCAGGGTCGCCTCGGCGCCCGGCAGCACGACGATGAGCGGCGCCGCGCCGTCCGCCATGCCGGACGGCGTGTAGGTGGCCACGGCGACCGGGTCCCCGACCGCCGTGCTGTCCACGTGGTGGATGGCGAAGGTGCCGGGCAGGTCGGGGGCGGCGGCGGACGCGGCGGGGTCCAGCCCGGCCGTGCGCAGGCCGCCGTCGGGATCGGAAAGGTCGAAGACCAGCCCGCCCAGCGCCGCCGCTTCCAGCCGCCCGGCCTCGGTCACGGGGCCGCCCAGCGCCGTTTCCAGGCCGGCGTGCCGGGCCTCGGCCATGCGGCGGGCGTCGGGCAGGATGATGGCGTAGCCGTCGCGCCGGATGGCGTCGCGGGCGCCGCGCAGGCCCAGCGGCAGGTCGGCCGGCGCGTCCGCCGCGTCGAACGGGGCCAGGCCGGTCACCGTCCCCTCCGCCGTGGTGCGCGCGGCGACCAGGCGGCCGGCGCCGTCGCCGGCCGCCGGGTCCGCCCGGAACCCCAGGTCCAGGGCCCGCCACAGGGGCCGGGGCAGCCCCAGGCCGGCGAGGCGGCGGCGGGCGCCGGCGGCCGCCGGGTCGGCTTCCAGCGCGCGGGCCGCCGCGCGGGCTTCCGCCGCTGCCGTCGAATCGGCCTGCTCGGTGGCGACGGCATAGCCCAGGTCGCGGGCGACGAGCCGGGTGGCGGCGCCCAGGGGGCGGGGCAGCCGCGCGTCCCGCCAGCGCTCGGCCAGGGCGGGCTCGATGCTGTCGCGCGTTCGGAAGTTGGGATCGCCGATGGACAGGGAGGCGCCGTACACGCCCCGGGTCATGCGGTCGCCGTCGTAGGGGTGCAGCATGGCGGGATCGAAGGCCACGCCCAGGAAGTCCGCCAGCCGGCGCATCACCGCCTCGGGGGCCGTGACCAGGTCCTCGTAGGCCACGAGCCGCTGGCGGGCGGCCGGGACGCTCCCCAGGAACCGGGATAGGGCACGGTTCTGCACGAGCCACAGGGCCTCGGCGGCGGCGTGGGGGTCGCTGTCTTCGGCGGCGCCCATCACCCGGTCCATGCGGTTGCGCACGATGGAATCGATCACCGCCGCCGGGTGGCGGGTGAGATGGATGTAGAGGGGCCGCCGGAACAGGCGCTCGGCGCGCGCCAGCGCGGCGGGGTCCGAGGCATAGGACGGCGACTTGTCCACCACCAGGCGGGGCGCGGCGCCCGCCGGCCCGTGCGCCAGGTCGGCATAGACGGCGTCGATCCCGACGCCCGATTCCGCCCAGGTGTCCAGGCGGGCGCGCGCGGCCCCGGCGGTCAGGTCGTGGCGCTCCATGACCGCGTGCAGGAGGCCCTCGTCCAGGTGGGTGCCGGCCAGGTCGGCGCGCCAGCCGGCCAGGGTGTCGTAGGGCAGCAGGTGCAGCTCCGGCGGACAGAAAAGGGCCGGGTGGCCGGCCAGCATCACCCGCAACAGCGTCGAGCCCGAGCGCGGGCTGGACAGGATGAAGACGGCATCCGGCGCCGCCGTTTCCGCCCCGGCGTCGCCGGGCCCGGCGGCCTCCGCCCCGGTCGCCGCCGGGGCCGGCGCTTCCGCCGGCCCGGCGGCCGCTTCCCCGGACGGGCTGTCGGTGTCGGCCGGCGGGGCCAGGCGCTCCGCCTCGGCCGCCACGTGGGCGGCGAAATCGCCCAGGGTGCGGTGCCCCTGGATGTCCCGCGGGTACAGGGTGATGTCCAGGGCGCGCCGGCATTCCTCCAGCACGTCCATCACCATCAGGCTGTCCAGCCCCATGTCCGCGATGACCGTTTCGCCGTGCACCTGGTCGCGGGGGAGGCCCCGGGCGCGCGCGGCGGCGGCGCACACGAGGGACTCGACGGCCGCCGGCCGGTCCCACCGGGGCACGCCGTCCAGCAGGCCGCCAGCCCCCTGCGCCGGATCGGACGCGGGGGCGGGTTCGGGCGCGGCCGGGGCCGGGGTTCGGTCGCTGCCGGCCGGGGACTCGGCGCCCGGCAGGTCGTGCAACAGCGGCCGCGCCCGCCGCGCTTCCAGCAGGGGGCGCAGGCGCGACCAGGTCACGTCCGCCACGGTGACGGCGCCGTCCAGGGGCGCGTGGCCGGCGCGGGCCTGGGCCGCCAGGCCGTCCAGCGCCGCCAGGGCGTCGGCGGGATCCAGCGCCCCCACCCCTTGCCCGGCGAAGGCGTCCTCGGCGGTCGCCGCGGCCGACCCGCTTTCCGGGGGAACGTCACTCCCGCTCAGGCCGGTCCCGCGCCACGGGCCCCAGGCGATGGACAGAGCGGGCAGGCCGCGCCGGCCCAGGTCGGCGGCCAGGGCGTCCAGGTAGCCGTTGGCCGCCGCATAGGCGGCCAGCCCGCGCGAGCCCCAGGTGGCGGCGGCCGAGGAGCAGAACACCAACAGGTCAAGGTCGGCATCGGCGACGCCGTCGGCGATGGCCCGTCCGCCCCCGGCCTTGGCGGCGAACTGACGGGTGACGGCCTCTGCCGGCAGGGCGGCGGCGTCCCCGTCCACGGCGACGCCGGCGGCATGCACGACGCCTTTCAGCCCGCGTCCGCGCAACTCGGCCAGCAGGGTGGCCATGGCGTCGGGGTCGGCGGCATCCACGGCGCGATGCTCGGCGGGCACGCCCAGCTCGCCCAGGAACCGCTCGCCCTCGGCGTCGGGCGCGTTGCGGCCGGTCAGGACCAGCGCGCCGGCGCCCCGGTGCGCCAGCCAGGTGGCCATGTGCCGGCCCAACCCGCCCAGGCCGCCGGTGACGAGATAGAGCCCCCGCGCGTCGGCCTGCCAGCCCGGGGTGTCCGCACCCGCCGCGCGCGGCGGGGCCGACGGGCGCAGGCGCGCCGCGAGCAGGGTGTCATGCCGCCAGCTCAGGAGGTCCTCGGCCGTGTCGGCCACCAGGAGGGCGGCGAGGCGCCCGGCTTCCGCCGTCGCGTCGGCCGGGGTCGCGGCGTCCAGGTCGATCTGGCCGCCCACCCGCGCCGGGTGATCAAGGGCGGCCGCCCGCAGGAAGGCCGTGGCGGGGGCCTGGTCGCGGCTTCCGGCCTGTACCGGCCAGGCGCCCCGCGTCACCAGCCACAGCCGGGTGGCGTGCCGCTCCGCCCGGGCAAGGGCCGCCGGCAGCGGCCGGCAGGCCGCCGCCGGGTCCCCGGTGTCCCCGGGCGCGTCCAGACAGGCGAAGCGAACCAGCGCCCGGGGCGGTCCGGCCGGGGCGTCGGCCGGCGCGTCGTCG
>CAJXLG010000133.1 GCA_913055885.1 uncultured Rhodospirillales bacterium | reverse complement strand
CACCACCGCGCCGATGGCGATTGCAAGGCCGCCCAGGGTCATGGTGTTGAGGGTGCCGCCCATGCCGCGCAGGGCGAGGACGGCGGCCACCAGCGACAGCGGGATGGCCACCAGGCTCACCAGCCCGGCGCGCAGGCTCACCAGGAACAGCAGAACCACGGCCACCACCAGGATGGCGCCGTCGCGCAGGGCCTCCAGCAGATTGTCCACCGCGGTGTGGATGAAATCGGCCTGCCGGAAGAGGTCGGTGCGGAGGGTCACGCCCTCCGGCAGGTCGGTGCGCAACGCTTCGATCTCGGCGTCCAGGCGCTCGGTGAGGGCCAGGGTGTTCACCCCCGGCTGCTTCTGCACGCCCAGGACCACCGCGTCCTCGCCATTGCGGGCGCCGGTGCCCCGCACCGGGGCGGCGCCCACGGTCACCTCGGCCAGGTCACGGACCCGGACCGGATGGCCGGCGCGCTCGGTGACCACCGTATTGCCGATGTCGGCGGGGTCGGACACCCGCCCCAGACCGTGGATGAGCAGCTCGCGGCCGCTGTCCACGGTGAACCCGGCGGAGACGTTGCGATTGGTCTCCCCCACCGCCTCGACCACCGCGTTCAGGCCAACATCATGGGCCGCCAGCCGCTCCGGCCGCACCCGCACCTGGTACTGCTTGATGTCGCCGCCGATCGGGATCACCTGCGCCACCCCGGGCACCGCCAGCAGGCGCCGGCGCACCGTCCAGTCGGCGGCGGTGCGCAGGGCCATGGGCTCGGCCTCGCCGGTCACCGCCAGGAACATCACCTCGCCCATGACCGAGGTCACCGGCGCCAGGGTGGGCTGGCCCGCCTCCGGCGGCAGCGCCTCGCGCACCCCCTGCAGCTTCTCGGACACCACCTGGCGCGCCCGATAGATGTCCGTGCCCCACTCGAACGCCACCGTCACCACCGAGATGCCCACGCCCGTGGATGAGCGGATGCGGCGGACGCCTGCGGAGCCGTTCAGGGCGGTCTCCACCGGGTAGGTCACCAGCCGCTCCACCTCGCGCGGCGCCATGTCGTGGGCCTCGGTGACCACGGTGACCCGCGGCGCGGTCAGTTCGGGAAAGACGTCCACCGGGCTGCGCATGGCCGCGTAGAACCCCCAGCCCAGCAGCAGGAGGGCCCCAACCAGCACGAACAGCCGGAACTTCAGAGACCACTGGATGATATTGCCGATCATGGCTGTTCCTGAACGGGAATGGGAAAGGCGGCGGCCCGCACCGGGCTGCTAGTGGGCATGGCCGTGGCCGGCGGCGGCGTCGTCGCCGCTGGCCGCCAGGCGCACCAGGTAGCTGCCCCGGGTCACCACCCGCTCGCCGGGCGCCAGGCCGCCGGTAACGGCCACGTGGTCGCCGGACCGAATGCCCAGGGTCACGGGGCGGCGTTCGAAGGATTCGCCACCGGTCTGGACGTACACCACCGGCTCGCCGGCCTCCTGCTGCACGGCCGCCTTGGGCACCGCCACCGCCCGGGTGCTCTCCCCCGTCCAGACGCGCACCGCGGCGCTGGTGCCGGCGCGCAGCCCGCCCGGGTTGGGCAGGGCGAACACGACGGGCACGGTGCGCGTGGCCGGGTCCACGGCCTCGCCGGCGGACAGCAGACGCGCCTCACCGGCGGTGTCCACGGTCAGGGCACGGTCAAAACCGGTGGGGGTGACCCAGGCGCCGTCGGGGGTGGCCAGGTTGACCGCCTCCGCCTCGGGAACCCGGGCCTCCAGCCACAGCCGCTTGCGGTCCACCACCCGCATGAGGGGCTCCCCCTGATCCAGGGTGGTGCCCGGGGTGACGGCCAGCTCGGCGACGCGGCCGTCGGCCCCGGCGAGGACCGGCACCCCGGCGGGCGGCTCGCCGCCGGACCGGTCCGCCTGATACTCGGCCAGGCGCTGGCGGGCCGCCGCCAGCCGGGCCTGGGCCACCCGCTCGCGCGAACGGGCCTCCGCCACCCGCCGCTCGGGCACGGCGTCCTTGGCCAGCAGGCCCGCCAGGCGCCGCCGCTCGCGCCGAGCCTGGTCGAATTCGGCCTCGGCCTCGGTCACCGCCAGGCGCAGGCTGGCCACATCGGTGCCCATGCCCAGGCGGGGCACGATGCGAGCCAGCACGTCGCCCGCCGCCACCTGCTTACCGGCCTCGGGGAAGCCCCCTTGCGGGGCTTCCACCCTGCCCGCCACCGGCGCGGTCACCCGGCGGTCGCCGCTCGGGGCGGCGCGCAGGGTGCCGGTGGCCGGTACCGTGGCGCGCAGCTCGCGCTCGCCGGCCACGGCGGTACCGAAGGGCAGCCGCCACTGCTGCTCCTTGAGGAACGTGATGTCGCCCTCGCCGCCGCCCCCGCCGACATCCGCCGGCACGGCATCGCGGCTGGCGTAGACGCGGACGTCTTCGAGCCGATGCACGCTGCGCCGGCCGTCGCCCTCCCAGGTCAGGACCAGGGTGAAGGTCCCCGCCTCCCGGGGGGTGACCGCCGGGGTGAACAGCCCGCCGCGGGTGGGCCGGCCCACCCGAAAGCCGGCCACCAGCTCGCCGCCGCGGTCCAGGGTGACGGTGAGCCGGCCGGAATCCACCGGGCGATAGCCCGCCAGCCAGCTGAGATGGGCGGCGAAGCGGGAAGTCTCGCCAGCCACCAGCACCGGGTACTCCAGGAACAGCTCGGTGGCCTCGTTATAGCGCGTGACCACCCGGCTGGGGCGCTCGTCCGCCGTTGCGGCAGCGTGCTCGGCGGCGTGATCTGGGCCGGCCTCGCCGCCGTGGGAATGATCGCTGCCCCCGTCGCAGGCGGCGAGCAGCGCCGCCAGCAGGACGGCCAGCCCGATCCCGGGGCCGCCGCGGCGCTCAGTGGTCATGGCCGTGACCGTCGCCCTCGTCGTGATGGTCGTCCTCGCCGTGCCCGTGGTCGCCTTCGGCGCCCTGGTCAGAGGCGTGATCGCCGTGATCCTCGGCCGGCTTGCCCTCGCCGCCGTAGAAGGCCTCGGTCTCGGGCCGGTCACCGTCGTGCCCATGGCCGTTGTCGCCGCCGTGATCGTGGCCGTCGCCGGCGACGGCGGTGCCGGTGCTCAGGGCGGCGGCAAGGAGGGCGACCAAGAAGGTGCGCGTCATGGGATTCTCCCGTTTCGGGTTGTGATGAAGGGCCGCAACACGGCCCGGAGCGGCCACTCGGGCCCAGGCTCGCGGTATCGGGCGGCGTCGCCGGCGGTGCACGGGGCTCAGATCCGGATGCCGAGACGGCCGAGCGTCAGGACCATGGCCCAGTAGGCCAGGGCGGTGGCCGCGATGGCGACGGCCAGGCCCAGCGGGAATGGCACACCCCGGTGCAGCAGCCACGGCAGCACCACGAACAGCACCAGGGAGGGCAGCACCAGCCAGGCCACGCTGGTAGCCAGGGCGCCGATCCTGGCCACGTCACCGGTATCCACGTACAGCCACACCATGGCCAGCACCGAGGTGATGGGCACCGAGGCCAGGATCCCCCCGGCCAGGGAGCTGCGCTTGGCCACCTCGGCGATGGCGACCACCAGGATCGCCGTGACCACCGTCTTGACCAGGTAATAGCTCATCGAACCTGTCCTCCGACTGCGGCCTGGCCGGGTTTACGGGCGCACGCCGCCGGCGGTACGCGCCAATTCGGTCCAGCTCACGCGGGCGGAGCGCGCCATCGCCAGGGCGCGCAAGCGGGCATCCAGCTGCCCGCGGTAGGCGTCCAGCAGCTCCAGGATGCCCAGCTCCCCGGCGCGGTAGGCAGCCTCGGCGATCTCGGTCACCTTGCGGGATTTGGCCAGGGCCTCCTGACGGAACTCGACCGTGGCCGCGCCCAGCTCCCGCGTTTGCCGCCACAGGCCGGCCACCTCCGCCCGTGCCCGGGCCAGCAAGCGCTGGTAGCGGGCCTCGGCGCGCGTCCGGCGCGCGCCCGCCGCGGCGGCCTCGGCCTGACCGCGGTCGAAGGCGGGCAGAGGGAGGGACAGCTCCAACAGCGACCCGCTGCCGTCGGACCCGGGCTGGTCCACGGTGGTGACCCCCAGCCCGACGGTGACGTCCGGCACCCAGGCCCGCCCCGCCGCCCGCTGCGCCAGCTCGGCAGAGCGCGCCTCGGCCTGCAGGCGCTGCAGGTCGGCGCGCTGGGCCACCGCCTCGCGGAAACGGGTGAGGGGGGCTACCTGGTCAGGACGCAGGCTGCCGGTGACGGACGCCGGCAGATCGACATCGTCAGGCAGCAGGGCGCGCAGGCCGGACCAGCTGCGCTCGCGCTCGGCTCGGGCCTGGCGCAGCCGGGCACGCAGCGTCGCCCGCTCGCGCTCAAGCCGGTGTTGATCGTACCCGGAGGCGGCCCCGGCCCGGCGCCGTTCGGCGACGATGGCGGCCACCCGGTCCAGGCGCTCCAGGCTCGCCTGCAGGGCTGCCGCCCGTCGCTGCTGGAACAGCACCGTGTAGAAGCGCTCGCGCACGCGGGCACGGCGCTCCAGGCGACGCCAGTCGGCGTCCCGGCGAACGCCCTCGGCGCGGGTGCGGGCAGCCCGTGTGCGCAGGCCGCGCTGGCCGGAGAGGTCGAACTCCTGGGACAGGCTGTAGAAGCGCTGGGTGGTGGTGCCGCCGCCCGCCGAGAAGCGCTCCTGGGACAGGCTCAGGCGCGGGTTGGGCCATACGGACGCTTCCAGGGCCCGGCTCTCCGCCAGGTCGGCCTCCGCCCCCAGCTCCCGCTGCCAGGGCGCGTAGTCCTCGGCCAGGCGCAGCGCCCGCTCGATGGTCAGCGCGGGACCGGCGGCCACCGCCCCGGGCACCAGGACGGCGAAGAACACCCCGAGGCCGAAAAACCGACCGGTGATCGGTTTTTCGGCCGCAGTTCCGGGCAGTCGCTTTGCACCCATGGGGTCCCCTTCAGATATGGCCCAGGAGGGTTTCCAGGCCGTGGTGGAATTGCGGTGACAGGGCGAGCACGGCCACGGTGAGTCCCGCCAGGGCCGAGCCCGCCCCCCGCCAGGGGCTGCCCTGCGCCGGGGCATCGGCCAGCAGGGCCTGGATCCGCGCCTCCAGCGGGGCCTCGCAGAAGCCTGGCCCGGGCGCGGCGGCGGGCCGCATCCGGGCCGCCGCAAGCAGGGCCTCGGCCACCGCCAGGCGGTCGCCCACGCTGCGGGCGGCGGCCTCGTCGGCGGCGCGCTCCACGGCCAACGCCAGCGCCCCGTACAGGGCGCGGCGGGTGCCCGGCAGGTGCAAGGCCGTCCCCGCCCGGGCCAGGGCCAGCCGCAGGGGGTCCCGCCGGCGCCGGTGGGCCGCCTCGTGGGCGCACACCGCCCGGGCCTGCGGGGGATCGAGGCGCTCCAGCAGGCCGCGGGAGACCAGCACGGTGGGGCGCAGCAGGCCCACCGTGGCCGCCACCGGCCGGCCGCTTTCCAGAATCCGGGTGCGGTCGCCGCGCTCCCATGCCGCCACCCGTCGCAGGGTTCGCCACGACCGCCCGGCCCGCGCCAGCTGGCGACCCTTCCAGGCCGCACCGCCGGCCAGCAGACCGGCCATCAGGGCCAACAGGGGGCCGGCAGCGGGGACCGTCGGCGTGGTGCCCGGATGCAGCAGACAGAGGTGGCTGTGGTGGGTGCCGTGCAGCAGGCAGTGGTCGGCCATCAGCCCGGCCGCGGTCAGCAGGGAGGGCACCAGGACCGCCGCCACCGCCAGCAGGCCGGCCAGCGGGGGCAGCCAAGCCCAGAGCAGCAGCAGGTTGGCCCGCTGGCCCTCGGGCAGAGCGACCAGCCGGCCCATGACGGCCGGCCGGGCGAGGTGGCTGAGACCCGCCGTTGCGGCTGCGACCACCAGCCCGATTGCCGCCAGGATCAGGACCAGTGAGGCCACGTCAGCCCCGCCCCTCGCTATCCCGGGAACGCTTGCGGGCGATGAGCGCCTCCAGGCGATCGAGGGCTGCCTCGTCCTGCTCGGCGGCGAAATCCACGAAGGCGGTGAGGAGCGTATCCGCCCCATCGCTGCCGGCCACCGGCGCGGTGGCCCCCTCGATCAGCCGGGCCAGCAGCCGCTCGCGCTCCATGGCCGGGGCGTAGGTGTAGGCGTGGCCTTCCTTGGTCCGTTCGAGCAGGCCCTTGCGGTACAGGCGCTCGAGGGTGGACTGGATGGTATTGAGGGAGATGCCGCGGCGCCCGCCCAGCCGGCCGTGGACGGCCTTGGCGTGGTCGGCACCGGCGCCCCACAGGTCCTCCAGGACCGCCACCTCCAGATCACCCAGCCGCAGGTCCGCCATGCGCCATCTCCCTCACGCAAAAAACCGATCATTGGTCGGTTTTTTTACGCGCCGATTACCGGCTGGTCAACCCGCTTCCGTCGAAAAAAGGACGCGACCGAGTCAAAAAAGGCCCGCAGATAGCGGGCCCAATTGAGAAAATTAACGCTGGGGGCTTAGGTAGGAATCAGAACGGGATATCGTCCTCGAAATCCTGATCGAAGTCGGGCTGGTTGCCGCCGCCACCGGAACCGCCCGGCCCGCCTTGCGGCGGGCCCTGGGGCGCCGTCTGGTCGAAATCGGCGGGCGCGGACTGGTCCCAGCCGCCGCCTCCGCCGCGACCGCCTCCGCCACCACCGCCGCCGGCACCGAGCATCTGCATCTCATTGGCCACCACTTCGGTGGAGTAGCGGTCCTGGCCGTTTTGATCCTGCCACTTGCGGGTCTGCAGCCGGCCCTCGATGTAGCACTGGGAGCCCTTGCGCAGGTATTCCCCGGCGATCTCGGCCAGCCGGGAGAACATCACCACGCGATGCCACTCGGTCTCTTCCTGCTGCTGACCATCCCGACCACGGTAGCGGCGGGTAGTGGCCAGGCTGAGGTTGGCCACCGCGTTGCCGTTGGTGGTGTAGCGGATCTCGGGGTCGCGGCCGAGATTGCCGATGAGGATGACCTTGTTCACGCCGCCGGCCATTACGCTGTCTCCACTGTCAGAGCGGCATACCGCCGCCATTCTTCGTTTAAGTCCCGCCAGTGCTGGGCGATCTCCTGCGCCTGGCTCTCCAGCGCGCGCGCCGTCAGCCCGGCGCCGACGCTGGGGCCCAGTTCGCGCAGCCGCTCCAGGGCCGCCTCGGCGGCGGCTG
>CAJXLG010000132.1 GCA_913055885.1 uncultured Rhodospirillales bacterium | reverse complement strand
GGCGTACCACCTCAACATGACGAGACGACATCCCAACGCGGTGGTTGCTCATCCCAAAACGTTGGGGAAAGTCCTCAACACCCGCCCCTTGACCGGGATCAAGGGAGCCGCCGGCCGGCGCCGGGCACGATGGCGGCATGGACACCGATGACGAGCCGGTTGAGACGCCCGGGGCGGACGATGGCTGGGGCGCCCTGTCCGCCCTGCCGGGCAATCCCATCATGTGGGTGCTCATCCTGTCGGAGCTTCTGGTCTTCGGCGCCTTCTTCGGCGGCTATTCCGCCGCCCGTATCCTGGACCCGCAGGGCTTCGCCGCCGCCCAGGCCAGCGCCGACCGCCTCCTGGGCGGCATCAACACGGGCGTGCTGGTGACCAGCGGCCTGCTCGCCGCCTTCGCCGTGCGCGCCACGGCGGCCGGGCGCGTCGCCGCCGTTCGGCGGTGGCTCGCCGGGGCGGGCGCCCTGGGGCTGATCTTCCTGGGCATCAAATGGGTGGAGTACGCCGACAAGATCGCCCACGGTTACGGCCTCCAGGGCGACCACACCTGGTTCACCCTGTACTACCTCATGACCGGGTTCCACGCGCTGCACGTGGTCATGGGGCTGGTGATCCTGGCCATCGTCGCCCGGGACGCGACGCGCGAGAACGTGGAGACGGGCGCCGCCTTCTGGCACATGGTGGATCTCATCTGGGTGCTCCTCTATCCCATCGTTTATCTGGTGCGCTGATGGACCATCCCCTGCCCTCGCCCCGCCGGCTGGTGATCACCTGGGCCCTGCTCGCCGGGCTGACGGCGGTGAGCCTGCTGGCCGCCGGGCTCGACGGGAACACCCACGCCCGCATCCTGGGGTTCGGCGAGGCCGCCGTGGTGGTGGGCATCGCCGCCTTCAAGGCGCAGCGCGTCCTGGCCGACTATCTCAACCTGCGCACCGCCACCGCCGCCTGGCGCGGCCTCTTCACCGCCTTCCTGGTGCTCATCGCCGCGATGGTTTTGGGGGCACAGGCCGCCGTGCTATTGGGGGTGGGTGTCTGACTGGAGGGAGGACGGCCATGACGCTGAAGGAACGCCTGGAAGCGGGATTCGAGGCCCGGCGGGACTGGGCCCTGCGCCGCCAGCGGAAGCTGCCCACCAACCAGCGGCTCTTCGTCTGCGCCTGCATGGACGAGCGCCTGCCCGTGGAACGCGCCCTGGGCCTGGAAGAAGGCGACGCCCACATCTTCCGCAACGCCGGCGGCCTGGTCACGGACGACGCCCTGCGCTCCGCCATGCTGTCGTGCCTCCACGGCACGCGGGAGATCGTGGTGGTGAACCACACGGAGTGCGCCGCCATGCTCACGGACCCCGACGCCGTGCACCAGCACCTGCACGAGCGCGGCGTGGACCCGGCGGCCACCGACATCGACCCGGAGCTGCCCGAGCTTTCCCTGGACGACGGCGCCTTCGGCAAGTGGCTCAAGGGCTTCAACGACGTGGACGCCACCTGCGCCCGGCAGGTGGAAATCCTGCGCAACCACCCCTTCATTCCCGACCACGTCACCGTGAGCGGCTGGATCTGGGAGGTGGAGACGGGCGCCCTGCGCCCGCCGCACGGCCGCCTGGCGGAGCGCGTGAACACCACCGACGCCATGTGCCCGGAATGAGCCCGCCCGCTTGACGACACCGCGGCGTACCGGGATGGTGGCGGCGTGCGGGCAGCGCCCGCGTGCAGCAACGGGGGCTCGTGATGGGTGCGCTCTCCTTTCCCTTCGCCGCCGAGGATCTGCCCCGCCCGGGCGACCGCGAGCGCGCCGGGCGCGGCCTGGAACGCTGGCAGGAGGCCCTGGACGAGGACGCCACCGATCCGGAGGTGGCGCGCTTCGGCCGGGCCTGCCTGGAGCGGCCGGCGGGCCGCGCCCTGCTGGAGGCGGTGTTCGGCAACAGCCCCTTCCTCGCCCAGTGCCTGTGCCGGGCGCCGCACGTCCTGTACCGCTTCGCCGCCGAGGGCGCCGACGCCGCCTATGACGGCCTGCTCGCGGACCTGGAGACCGGGTACGGCGAGGCCACGGACCGCGACGCCGTGATGCGCGGCCTGCGCCGCGCCCGGCGGCACGTGGCCCTGGTCGTCGCCCTGGCGGACATCACGGGCCAGTGGCCCGTGGAGGTGGTCATGGGGGCGCTTTCCACCTTCGCCCGCAAGGCCCTCTCCATCGCCCTGCGCCAGCAGTTGCGCGAGGGCCACCGGCGCGGCGAGATCGTCCTGCCGCGCCCCGACGCGCCCGAGCACGACAGCGGCTTCGTGATCTACGGCATGGGCAAGCTGGGGGCCGGCGAGCTCAACTATTCCAGCGACATCGACCTCGTCGTGCTGTTCGACGACGAAAAGATGGTCTACCAGGGCAAGCGCACCCTGCAACAGTTCTGCGTGCGGGTGACGCAGAACCTGGTGAAGATGCTGGAGGAACGCACCGGGGAGGGCTACGTCTTCCGCACGGACCTGCGGCTGCGGCCGGACCCGGCCTCCACGCCGCCCGCCCTGTCCTTCCTGGCGGCCGAGACCTACTACGAGAGCCTGGGCCAGAACTGGGAGCGCGCGGCGCTCATCAAGGCGCGCCCCGTGGCCGGCGACATCGCCGCCGGGCGCCAGTTCCTCAACGGCCTGCGCCCCTTCATCTGGCGCAAGTACCTGGACTTCGCCGCCATCCACGACATCCATTCCATCAAGCGCCAGATCAACGCCCACCGGGGCACCCACCAACTGGCGGGCCTGCCCGGCCACAACGTCAAGCTGGGGCGCGGCGGCATCCGCGAGGTGGAGTTCTTCTGCCAGACGCAGCAGCTCATCTGGGGCGGGCGCCAGCCGCAGCTGCGCGTGGGGCCCACGGTGCAGGCCCTGGAGGCCCTGGTGCAGGCGGGCCACGTGGAACGCGCCACGGCCCGGCGGCTCACCAGGGCCTACCGCTTCCTGCGCACGGTGGAACACCGCCTCCAGATGATCGACGACCAGCAGACGCAGGAGGTGCCGGGCGACGCCGAGCGCTTCGCCCAGGTGGCCGCCTTCATGGGCTACGACGACCCGGCCGCCTTCGACGCCGACGCGGTGGCCGAGCTGCAGGCGGTGGAGGACCATTACAGCCAGCTTTTCGCCGAGGCGCCGGCGCTCTCCGAGGACCACGGCAACCTGGTCTTCACGGGCAACGAGGACGACCCGGAGACCCTGGAGACCCTGCGCGGCATGGGCTTTTCCAACCCGGAAGCGGTCGCCGAGACCATCCGCGGCTGGCACCACGGCCGCTATCGGGCCACACGCAGCACCCGGGCGCGCGAGATCCTCACGGAGATCATGCCCGTGCTCCTGAAGGCGCTGGGCAACACCGCCAACCCGGATCTGGCGCTGACGCGCTTCGACGCCTTCCTGGCGTCCCTGCCCGCCGGGGTGCAGCTTTTCGCGCTCCTGGAACAGAACACGGGGCTTCTCGACCTCATCGCCGAGATCCTGGGCGACGCGCCGCGCCTCGCGGACCACCTGGCGCGCAACCCGGGCGTGGTGGAGAATCTGCTCACGGGCAACATCTTCGAGGCGCCGCCCGGCCCGGAGGCCCTCATGGAGGAGCTGGACGAGCAGCTTGCCGAGGCCGAGGCCTACGAGGATGTGCTGGAGATCACCCGCCGCTGGGCGCACGGCCGGCGCTTCCAGGTGGGGGTGCAGGTGCTGCGCCGCGTCATGGACGGCGCCCAGGCGGGCGGCGTGCTGTCGGACATCGCCGACGCCGTGCTGGCCCGCCTGCTGCCCCACGTGGAGGCGGAGTTCGCCCGCAAGCACGGCACCTTCCCGGGCGGCGGGCTGGCGGTCATGGCGCTGGGCAAGCTGGGCGGGCGCGAGATGACCGCCGCCTCGGACCTGGACCTCATCCTGGTCTACGAAGTGCCGGAAGATCAGGAATACTCGGACGGCGCCAAGCCCCTGGCGCCCACCACCTACTACACCCGGCTGACGCAGCGTTTCGTCAACGCCCTCACCGCCATGACCCCCGAGGGCGCCCTGTACGACGTGGACATGCGCCTGCGGCCCTCGGGCAGCGCCGGGCCCATCGCCGTGAGCTTCGAGGCCTTCGAGCGCTACCACCGCGAGGCCGCCTGGACCTGGGAGCACATGGCCCTCACCCGGGCGCGCGTCGCCATCGCCCCGGCGTCGCTCAAGGCGCGCGTGGAGGGCGTCATCCGCGACACCCTGGAGCGCCCGCGCGATCCGCAGGGGCTGTTGCGCGACGTGGCCGACATGCGCGCCCGCATGGACCGCGACAAGCCGGCCCGCGGCCCGTGGGACATCAAGTACCTGCGCGGCGGGCTGGTGGACATGGAGTTCATCATCCAGTACCTCCAATTGTTGTACGGGCCGCGCTACCCGGATATCCTGGAAGCCAACACGGCCGCGGCGCTTTCGCGCATCCGGGCGCATGAGCTGCTGGCGCCGGAGGATGCCGCCACCATGCTGGCGGCCCGGGACCTGCTGGTGCGGCTCCAGGGGGTCCTGCGTCTGACGGTGGAGGGCGTTCTGGACCAGGAGACGGCGTCGCCCGGGCTGCGGCGGCTGCTGGCGGAGGCCACGGACAGCGACAGCTTCGAGCACCTGGGCGAGCGCGTGGATGCCGTGGCGGCCGGCGTCCACGACCTGTTCCGGCGCTTGATCGAACAGCCGGCCGCCGACCTGCCGCCGGCCGACGACACGGCCGCGAGTGACGGAGAACAGGGGGCATCATGAGCGTTGAAGCGGGCGATCAGGCCCCGGAATTCCACCTCCCCGCGGACGGCAACCGGAGGCTCGGCCTGTCGGATTTCGGCGGCCGCTATCTGGTACTGTACTTCTACCCGAAGGACAACACGCCGGGCTGCACCAACGAGGCGCAGGCCTTCCGCGACCTGTACGATTCCTTCACGGCCCGGGGCGCCGAGATCGCCGGGGTGTCGCGCGACGGCGTGAAGAGCCACGACAACTTCAAGGCCAAGCACGGGATCCCCTTCCCCCTGCTGTCGGACGCCGATGCCACGGCCGTCCAGGCCTACGGCGTGGGGAAGGAAAAGACCTCGGGCGGCCAGACGAAGCTGGGCATCACGCGCAGCACCTTCCTCATCGACCCCGACGGCACCATCATCCAGGTGTGGCGCCAGGTGAAGGTCCCCGGCCACGCCGAGAAGGTGCTGGAGGCGTTGAAGGCGGCACAGACGGGCGGATAGGCGGATTTTTGCCCGCGGCAGCGACCAATATGGTCAATCCCCGGCAGAACGTGGCACCCTCCCTTGAACAGCCATCTTCCAGGTGAGGCCCCGCGCCATGGACCCCCTGCCCCTGCCCGGCGACGTGCGGCTGGTGCTGGACGATGCGACGCCCTTCGACGAGGAAGGCCGGTATCGGGCGGCGCTGCGCGCGTCGCAGATGACCGGCGACGACCTGGACGCCCTGGCCGCCCGCGTGGCCGGCGCCGTGCTGGAAACGGACGATCCCGACATGCCCCTGGTGCGCGTCGAGGGCGTGCTGGGCTGCGGCTGGCATGTGGAACCCGCCGTCGCGCACACCCCCGTGGGCGCCACCATGGGCGACGAGGCCCTGCAGCTCGACCTCGTGGTGGTGCCCGTCAGCCATGCCCTTTGACGGGGAAAGCCTCGCCGGAGCGGCGCGCGGCGTGCTCCTGACGCCCGGGGCCGCCGACAAGGTGGCCGCCACCCGGGCCGCCTTCGAAGCATGGCGGAACGGCCACCTGCCGCCGGGGACGGCGGTGCCGCCGGAACGGCCGGCCCGTCCGGCCACGCCGGAGGTGCGCCCGCCGCGCCATATGCCCAAACGCCGGCCGGGGGGCATCAAGGGCCGCATCGCCCTGCTGCATGCCCTGGCCCACATCGAGCTCAACGCCATCGACCTCGCCTGGGACGCCGTGGTGCGCTTCGCCGCCCTGCCCGACGCGCCCGAACGGGCCCTGGACGACTGGGCGCGGGTGGCCCTCGACGAGGCGGAACACTTCGATCTTCTGGAACAGCGGCTCAACGCCCTGGGCGCCGCCTACGGCGACCTGCCCGCCCACGACGGCCTGTGGGAATCGGCGGAAGACACGGCCGACGATCTGGCCGCGCGCATGGCCGTGGTGCCCATGACCCACGAGGCGCGCGCCCTGGACACGGCGCCGGCCACCGTGGAGCGCCTGCGCCATGCCGGCGACACGGCCTCCGCCGATGTTCTGGAGCGGATCGCGCGCGAGGAGGTGGACCACGTGGCGGCGGGGGTGCGCTGGTTCCGATGGCTGTGCGAACGGCGCGGGGCAGAGCCGGTGGCCGCGTATCACGCCTTCGTGCGCGCCCGCTTCGGGGGCGGCCTGAAAGCACCCTTCAACGACGCGGACCGCGCGGCCGCCGGCCTCACGCCCGACTTCTACGAACCCCTGGCGGGGTAGCCCCTACTGCTGCACCAGGGTGTTGAGCAGGCGCTCCACGTCCAGGATCACCAGAAGTTCCTTCTCCAGGCGGATGACGCCCGAGGAGACCTCGCGCCAGTGGTTGCCCAGATTGGTGGGGTTGGATTCGATGCGGTCCGCCTCCAGCGTCAGCACCTCGCCCACCGTGTCCACGAGCAGGGAGTACAGGTCGTTGCCGTACTCCACGGTGGCGCACATGAGTTTCTTCTGGTTCTCCAGGTCGGGAAGCCCCAGGCGCCGGCGCATGTTGATGACCGTGACGATGCGGCCGCGCAGGTTGATGGCGCCGGCCACTTCCGGGGGCGCCAGGGGGATGCGGGCGATGCTCTCGGGCACCAGGATGTCCTGCACCTGAAGCACCGGGATGCCGAACATCTGGTTGTTGACGTAAAGGGTGACGAAAACGCGCTCGTCGCTCCCGGCCACCGCCGTGTTCGAGCCCGCCATTTTCTGGCCTTCCTGGCCCTGCGCCACGATGTTCGCCATGGTCTCCCCCGCGCGAAGTGGGTGTCTGCGGCCGCGTCGCCCCATTTCTACCGCGCGCGCGGCCGTTTGTCACCGGGTTGTGTGGGCCCGACCCGGATTTCTCACGCCCCGCCGGCGGTGTGCGGCGCGGCACGCGGAACGCAGGAAGCGCGGTTTACGAAAGACTCACGAATCAGGGCCAAATACCCAATCGTTAACAAGCCAGCAGGTGGCGGCGGAAGTCAGGATTCATGGCGGCTTTGAGGCGTTT
>CAJXLG010000131.1 GCA_913055885.1 uncultured Rhodospirillales bacterium | reverse complement strand
GGCCATGCCGGCGCAGTCGCCCACGTTGTCGCCCACATTGTCGGCGATCACGGCCGGGTTGCGCGGGTCATCCTCGGGAATGCCGGCCTCGATCTTGCCCACCAGGTCGGCGCCCACGTCGGCCGCCTTGGTGTAGATGCCGCCGCCCAGACGGGCAAAGATGGAGATGAGCGACGCCCCGAAGCTGAGCGCCACCAGGGCCTCCAGGATGGGGCGCATGTTCTCCGTGCCCATGACGCCCTGGAGAATGAAGAAATAGACCGACACGCCGAGAAGGCCCAGGCCCACCACGAGGAGGCCCGTCACGGCGCCGCCCTTGAAGGCGATCCTGAGCGCCGGGCTCAGGCCGCCCGTCCGGGCCGCCTCGGCCGTGCGGAAGTTGGCGCGCACCGACACGTTCATGCCGATGTAGCCCGCCGCCCCCGACAGGACCGCGCCGATGAGATAGCCGATCCCCACGTGGAGCCCGAGCAGGATCCACAGGATCACGCCGATAATGATACCGACGATGGCAATGGTCCGGTATTGCCGGTTAAGGTAGGCGCTGGCCCCCTCCTGGACCGCGTTCGCGATCTCCCGCATGCGCTCTGTCCCCTCGGGGGTGGACAGGATGCTCTGCACGGCCCAGACGCCGTACACGAGCGCCAGCAAGCCGCAGGCGATCACCAGCACATCGACGCCAGACATGGCACTCCCCTCAAATTGTTGGCACACACTGTTCAGCCCAGGCGCGCAACCACCTTCCGACTCCCGTCGAGGTAAGTCCCCCCGTCATTGCGTCTCGCCGTAAAGGGCGGGCGAAGGATGCCAGAGCGGGCCGGGGGTAGCAACCTGCGCGCCCCGCCCGTCATCAAAAGGTGGTTGTCGGCACGACGAAGGGCGAGCGATCAGCGGGTCTGGATTCTCTTGATAATGACCTTTTTGAGGTCAACGCCGCGGAGCGTGCGACGGGCCGCCCGTCGGAGGTGGTAATGGATCATCGACTTGTCGGGCACGTCGCCCCCGTCCTCCATCATGGCGGGCAGCAACGTGTAAAGGCGCTCCACCATCGCCTGCCGGACGGCGGGCAGCGCGTTCTTCGTGGCAATCCGGTCGCTGTCGGGGACCTTCAGCCGCACGATGATGTTCAGGCGGGCGACGATCTGCTGCCCCTGGATGACGGGCACCTGGAGAGGCTTCATCTTGATGGGCTTGATGGGATTCTTGTCGGCCTTCCCTTTGCCGTCCCCGTCCGCTTCCTCCGTCGCCGCCTCGCCCGGGCCGCCGTCGGGCGCGAGCATGAAGTACCACGCACCGGCGCCGGCCAGGACGGCCAGCACCAGCACAACCGTCGTCGCCACCAGCATCGCCCGCATGGACCATCCCCCCGCACCGGTTCAGAAATGCTGCCAGCCCGTGCTGTCGAGCGCGAGCGGCCGCCCTTCGGCATCGTGGACGCGCACGCCGCTGCCGGCCACGACGGCCCCCACGGGCGTCAGGGCAACGCCCGCCTCCGCCGCCAGGGTTTCAGCCCGCGGCAGGGCATCGCCGGGCACGGTGACCAGGAGCTCGTAATCGTCACCGCCGGCAAGCAGCATGGCAAGGCGTGACGGCTCCGCCGCCACCAGGCGCCCGGCAGGGGCGGACAGCGGCACCCGCGCCGCGTCCAGCATGGCCCCCACCCCGGATGCCGCGCACAGGTGTTCGAGATCGGCCACCAGGCCGTCGGAGACGTCCATGCCGGCCCCGGCCGTGCCCACCAGCGCCCGGCCCAGGGCCAGCCGCGGTTGCGGCCGCCGGTAGGCGGCCGCAACCCACGCCCGTTCGTCTTCCGTGAAATTCGTCGTGTCCAGGGCCTCGGTGAGGACGCCCAGGCCCAGGACGGCGTCCCCGATGGTGCCGGAAACGCAGATGACGTCCCCGGGCCGCGCGGCGTCGCGGCGGAGAACGCCGGCTCCCGCCGGATCGCCCAGGGCCGTCAGGGTAAGGGTGGGTGGTCCGGGCGTCGCCACCAGATCGCCCCCGGCGACGACCCCGCCGAACGCGGCCTGGTCCGCCGCGAGCCCCTGGGCGAAATCCGC
This sequence comes from uncultured Rhodospirillales bacterium, assembly GCA_913055885.1. Lineage (GTDB taxonomy): Bacteria > Pseudomonadota > Alphaproteobacteria > Rhodospirillales > CAJXLG01 > CAJXLG01. The sequence goes on along the minus strand of CAJXLG010000131.1, from coordinate 5,158 downwards.
CAGCCAGGGCCGGCCGCGCCGCCTGGGCAGGGCGACGTTGACGAAATAGGCCCGGGGCGCCGCCCCCATGGCCGCCAGGTCGGACAGGTTCACGCGCAGCAGCTTGCGTCCCACGTCGGCCGGCGGATCGGCCGGGAGGAAATGCGTGCCCTCGACGAGGGTGTCCGTCGTCACCACCGTGGCCGGGCCGGTGGCCAGGACCGCGGCATCGTCCGCGAGGCCGAAAGCGCCCGGCTCGTCCGCCGCGAGCGGGGCGAACAGGTCATGGATACAGGCGAACTCCCCGGCCGCCGTCTCGTCGTCATCGGGATCAGGCGGCGTGCCCGTCATGGCCGTCTTCCCCGAGGTCGTCGCGCAGGACCCGGGCCATGCTGTCGAGCACGGCATTGACCATCCCCGGCTCGCCGCCGTCGAAGAAAGCCTTGGCCAGCTCCACGTATTCCTCGATCACCACCTTGGCCGGGACTTCCGGCCGCGCCAGAAGCTCCCACGCCCCCGCCTGCAGGATGAGGCGCAACACCGTTTCCAGGCGGTCCAGCGGCCAGTTGTCCGACAGACAGCCGGCCACCATGTCGTCCAGCTCGTCCCGCCGCGCCACGGCGCCGCGCACGACGGCGGCCATGAGCTCGCCGTCGGGATCGCCCAGGTCCCCCGCGACGCCATCGGACGCCTCGCCCTCGCCCTCGCCCTCGTCGTCCACCAGGCGCTCGCGCTGCTGCGTGCGCAGGATGGTATCCAGGGGCGCGTCGGTCATGAGCGCCTGATAGAGGGCCTGGACGGCATAGAGCCGGGCGCGGCGGCGCCGGGCGGCCTGTTCGCGGCCGCCCTGTTGTTGCGGCGCGTCTTCCGGCTGATCCGCATTTTCAGTCATGGGTTTCAGAGCCCCAGTTCACGTTTCACTTGAAGCATGCGCAGGCATGTCCGGGCGGCGTTGCCGCCCAGGTTCTTGTTCTCCGGATCGGCGCGTTCTTCCGCCTGCTCGCGGTTCGCCACCGTCAGGATGCCGTTGCCGAGCGCCAGGGAGTATTCCGTGTTCAGGCGTTGCAGGGCATCGAAGGTGCTGCGGCAGATATAGTCGTAGTGATCGGTCTCGCCACGGATGGCGCAGCCCAGGGCGATGTAGCCGGCGAAGCGGAAATCGATGGCCCGCAGTTCCATGGCGCGGATGGCGTAGCGGATGACCGAGGGGATCTCGTGGATTCCGGGCACGAAGACGCGCTTGTACCCCGCCCCGGCCTGGGTCACCTGATGGACGGCGCCCTTGGCCAGGTTGTCGGCCAGATCCTCGTAGAAACGGGCCTCGATGATGAGGACTCGCGGGCCGGCCATGGACAGCTACTCCCCTGCTTTCGCCATACGCTCGTTCTGGGCCGGGATGCCGCGCCGTTCCACCACTTCCAGGCCGTAGCCTTCAAGGCCCACGATGGGCCGGTGGTTGTTGGACAGCAGAATCATGCGCCGCACCCCGAGGTCATGCAGGATCTGCGCCCCGATGCCGTAGTCGCGCAGCTCGCCGCCCTCGCTGCCGCCGCCTTCCAGGCGGGCGCGCAGGCGATCGGACAGGCTGGTCGCCCGGGGCTCGCGGATAAGGAGCACCACACCGGCACCGTGCTCCGCCACCATTTCCATGGCCGTGTGCAGCTCCCCCACCTTGCCGCCCTGGTGATCCCCCAGGACGTCGTCCAGGACGTCCAGGGCGTGCACGCGCACCATGGCGGGATGGTCGCCGTCGATGTCGCCGCGCACCAGGGCGATGTGCTCGGCATAGGCCACCGTGTTGACGTACACGGCCAGGCGGAACCGGCCCCCGTAGCGGGAATCGATTTCCGATTCCAGCGTGCGTTCGACGATCTTGTCCCAGCGCCGTCGGTAGGCGATGAGATCGGCAATGGTGCCGATCTTGAGGCCATGCTGCCCGGCGAAGTCGATGAGGTCGGGCAGGCGCGCCATGGTGCCGTCGTCGTTCATGATCTCGCAGATCACGCCCGACGGGTCCTGGCCCGCCAAGCGTGCCAGATCGACGGCGGCTTCCGTGTGTCCGGCCCGTTCCAGGACGCCGCCGTCCCGGGCCACCAACGGGAACACATGCCCGGGCGTGACGATGGAACCGGGGCCGGCCTGCGGCGCGATGGCGGCCTCCACGGTGCGCGCGCGGTCGGCCGCGGAAATGCCCGTGGTCACGCCTTCGCTCGCCTCGATGCTGACGGTAAAGGCGGTGTGGTCGTGGCCCGCCTTGTTGGGATTCATGAGTTCCAGGCCGAGCTGGTCTACACGCCCGCCCGTGAGCGCCAGGCAGATGAGGCCCCGGCCCTCCTTGGCCATGAAATTCACCGCCTCGGGCGTGCAGTGGCCGGCCGGAATGACGAGGTCGCCCTCGTTCTCCCGGTCCTCGTCATCCACCAGGATGACCATGCGCCCCTGGCGGGCATCCTCGATGATGGCATCCGGCGGTGAAAGATGGTCGCGGTACGGCACGGCTACTCCCTTTCCATGAGGCGGGCAACATAACGCGCCAGGATGTCGATTTCCATATTCACCGACTCCCCGGCAGCGCGCTCGCCGAAGGTGGTGGCCGCCAGGGTGTGCGGGATGAGGTTCACGGTGAAGCGGCGGCCCTGGACGCTGTTCACGGTAAGGGACGCGCCGTCCAGCGCCACCGACCCCTTGGCGGCCACATACGGGGCCAGATGGTCCGGCGCCTCGAACGTGAAAACCCGGGAATCGCCATCGGGCGTTATTTCGCTGATGGTGGCGATGCCGTCCACATGCCCCGTGACCATGTGACCGCCCAGTTCGTCCCCCACGCGCAAGGGCCGTTCCAGGTTGACGCGCGTTCCCGTGGTCCAGCCGCCCAGGGTGGTGCAGGCCAGCGTCTCGGCGGAGGCGTTGGCGGCGAACCAGGCGTCCCCCTTGTCCACCACCGTCAGGCACGTCCCGGCACAGGCGATGGAGGCGCCGTGCGGGACGTCCGCCAGGGGAAAGCCGGTGCCGATGACGAAACGCGTGTCGCCGCCCCGCACCACCTCGCGCACCCGGCCCACGTCGGTCACGATCCCGGTAAACATTCAGCGCCCTCCTCGGCCCGCGTGTAGAATTCGGCCAGATCCCCGCCCATTGGCCCCCAGGCCGCCCGGCGGAATCCCGGCATGGCATCCAGATGGGCGATGCCCAGGTCGCCCACCCCCGGCCGACCGTCGGCGCCCAGGACGGCAGGGGCGCGATACCAGGCGATGCGGTCCACGGCGTCGGCCTTCAGAAGCGCCGCCGCCAGGGTGCCGCCGCCTTCGACGAGGACGCGGGTGAGGCCGGCGTCACCCAGGGCGGCCAGGGCCGCCGCCGCGTCGAGACCCTCCGCGTACGCGCCGGGCACGGGCAGGACCCGCATGCCCGCCCGTTCCAGGGCGCGCCGGCGTTCCGGGGCGGCGTCGGCGCGTGTCAGGACCCAGGCGGGGACTTCCCCCGCCGTGCGGGCGATCCGGCTTTCGGGCGACAACCGCAGGCGGCCGTCGAAAACGACGCGCACCGGCGAGGCCCCTTCCAGCCCCGGGAGCCGGCACGTAAGCCCCGGGTCGTCGGCAAGCGCTGTTCCCGAGCCCACGATGATGGCGTCATGGGCGGCGCGCAGCCGGTGGCCGTCCTGGCGGGCCCGCGGCCCGGTGATCCACTGGCTCTCGCCCGCGGCCGTGGCGATGCGGCCGTCCAGGGTGGTGGCCAGCTTGAGGGTCACCAGCGGCCGGCCGTGCCGCACCCGCTTGAGGAAACCGGCGTTCACCTCCTCGGCGGCGTCGGCCCCCGTCCCTTCGGCCACCGCGATGCCGGCCTGGCGCAGTCGGGCGTGCCCTTCACCCGCCGTGCGGGGGTCCGGGTCGCCGAGGGCCGTGACGACGCGGGCGACCCCGGCCCGCACGAGGGCGTCGGCGCACGGTGGCGTCCGCCCGTGATGAGCACAGGGCTCCAGGGTAACGTAGGCCGTGGCCCCATGCGCCAGGTCCCCTGCCCGTTCCAGGGCGACGGCCTCGGCGTGGGGCCTTCCGCCCGGCGCGGTCCAGCCGCGCCCGACAACAAGCCCGTCCCGGACGATGACACAGCCTACGGCGGGATTGGGCCAGACACGGCCGAGGCCGCGCCGGGCAAGCCCCAGCGCGGCGGCCATGAAGGCCCGGTCGGCAGCGGAATCAGGCGTCATCGCCCGGTCCGGTCTCCCCGCCATCGCCGGCCAGGCGGCCGATGAACTCCTCGAAGTCCTTGGCCTCGCGGAAATTGCGATAGACCGAGGCGAAGCGCACATAGGCCACCTGGTCCAGATCGGCAAGGCCCGCCATCACCATCTCCCCGATGACGGAGGAGGACACCTCGCTCTCCCCGCTGTTTTCCAGGCGGCGCTGGATGTCGGTGACGAGGTGTTCCACCCGTTCCATGTCCACCGGGCGCTTGCGCAGCGCCATGGTGATGGAGCCGGCGAGCTTGTCGCGGTCGAAAGGCGCGCGCTGCCCGTTCTTCTTGACCACCATGAGGTCGCGGAGCTGCACCCGTTCGAAGGTGGTGAAGCGTTCTCCGCACCCGGGGCACAGCCGCCGCCGCCGAATGGCGGCGTGGTCCTCCGAGGGCCGGGAATCCTTCACCTGGGTGTCCAGGTGGCCGCAGTACGGGCAGCGCATGGAAAGCGCCCTTCTCCAGAAGCCTTACGTCGCCGACTCGTAAACGGGGAAACGGCGGCACAGGTCCTGGACATGGCCGTGGACCCGCTCCTCCGCGGCGCTGTTGTCGTCCGGGTTGGCGGCCAGGCCGTCCAGGACTTCCACGATGAGCTTGCCCATCTCCCGGGTTTCCGCCTCGCCGAAGCCGCGCGTCGTGACGGCCGGCGTGCCCAGCCGGATGCCGGAGGTGACGGCCGGCTTTTCGGGATCGAACGGAATGCCGTTCTTGTTACACGTGATGCCGGCGCGCTCCAGGCTGGCCTCGGCCGCCTTGCCCGTGAGCTGCTTGGGCCGCAGGTCCACCAGCATCAGGTGCGTGTCCGTGCCGCCCGAGACGATGTCCAGGCCGTGCTCCATCAGACGCGACGCCATGGCCTTGGCGTTGTCGACGATGCGCTGGCTGTACGCCTTGAACTCCGGCTTGAGCGCCTCGCCGAAGCCGGCGGCCTTGCCCGCGATCA
>CAJXLG010000130.1 GCA_913055885.1 uncultured Rhodospirillales bacterium | reverse complement strand
GCAGACGTTCATGAGCTGGGCGTTGTCGCGGAAGCGCACGTCGGAGAGCTGCACCTTGCCGCCCGTCTCGATGTAGACCTTCTCGGCGCCGTTCACCATGATGTCGGCGATGTCGTCGCGCGCCAGCAGCGGCTCCAGCGGGCCCAGCCCCAGGACGTCGTTGCAGATGTCCTCGGTGACCTGGTTCTGTTCGATGCTGGAGAGCACCAGGCCGCGCATGTTGATGATCTCGGCGACGATGTCGCCGATCTCCTCGCGCACCTGCCCGGCATCCAGCTTGCCCATCTGCGTCAGGTCCACCGAATCCATGAGGTCGTTGAAAACGGTGACCTTGACTTCCTGCAGGCGGTCGTTTTCCTGAATGCCCCCGGCGCTCACCTCGGCCTTGGGCTCTTCGCCCGCGCTTTCGGCGCCGCGGGTCGGCTTGGCTTTTTCTTTTTCCTTTTCTTTCCGGGGCTCGGGGGCTTTTTCCACCGACTCCTTGGTTGCCGACCCGGAAGGCGCGGGCGCCTCGCCCCCGGCCGGGGCTTCCGGGCCGGCACCGGTGCCGGTCTCGGATTCGGCGGGGGATTCGGGCGGCGGCGCCTGGCCCGCGCCCTGGTCGTCCGCGGGCGTCTCCGGCTCCCGGGGCGGCGGGGGCTGCTGTTTGCTTCGATCGGGCGGTGTCTGGCGCTTGCCGAACATCGACATGGCTGGCCCGGCCCTCTTCTCGTTTCCGCGCGGTATGGCCCGCCGGCGTCGCCCCTCGGTGTCAGCGGCCCATCAGGGAGGCCAGCATGCCGCGCCGCTCGCGGCGCCCGGGCGTACTGCCCCGCTGACGGCCGCTCACCGTCTCCGCCAGGGTGTCGAAGCTTTCCTGCACACGGCCGGCCTTGCCGGTCTCCCCGATCATCTGGCCGTTGTTCAGGGCCTCCCCGAACACCTGTCCATCGTAGGGCAGCGTCACCGTCGGCGCAATGTCGAGGGTATCCTGGAAGTCCTTAATGTTGAGTTGCGAGCGGCGGTGCCGGTCGATGTGGTTGAGGGCGAGGCGCAGGGGCACGTCGCCGGCGCGCTTGGGGGTCAGGAGGTCCACGAGCGCCTTGGCGTCGCGCAGGTTGGCGAGGTCGGGCTGGGCCACGATGACCCCCTCGTCCACCGACAGCAGCGCATGCAGGAGCCAGTTGCTCCACACCCGGGGCAGGTCCAGCACGACGAAGCCGGTGATCCGGCCGACGAGGTCGAGCACCGTGTCGAACGCCCCCGTGTCCACCGAGGCGGGGTTGTTGAGGGTGGCGGGCGCCGGCAGGAGCAGCAGGTTGTCGCCGTGGCGCACCATGAATCGCTCCAGACTCTCCGGGTCCAGGCGGTTGGCCTGGCTGAGAACGTCGAGGGCGGTCTGCTTGGGTTCCACGTTGAAGGCGAGGCCGAGCGTCCCGAAGACGATGTCCAGGTCGATGACGGCCACGTCTTCCTCGCAGTTCCGGGCCAGGCTCCAGGCCAGGTTGTGGGCCACCGTGCTGGCGCCCGCCCCGCCCCGGGCGCCCATGGTGGCGATGGTGCGCGCCCGGCTGATGCTCGACGGGTCGGCGAACAGGCGCTCCACGAGGTCCAGGATGTCGCGGGCGCTCACCGGCCCCACCATGTACTCCGCCAGCCCCTGGGCCAGGAGGGTGCGGTACAGGGCGATGTCGTTGTCGGTGCCCACCACGACCACGTGGGTGGCGGGATCGGTCACCTCGGCCAGGGGGGCCAGCTCTTCCAGGATCTCCTGGCCGTGGCGGCTCACCTCCACGAGCAGCAGGGCCGGTGTCTCCCTGTCCTGATAATGGGTGACGGCGGCCGGCACGCCGCCGTCGTGGCTGTGCACGCGCGCCCGTGCCAGCCGCCGGTCGTCGGCCGCCGCGGCCATGGCCTGGCGGTTCTCGTCCCCCAGCAGGAAGGCGTCGATGCCGATCTTGAACTGCACGGTGCGCTCCCCCGTCCCGCGTGGTGTCAGTTGCCGCCCGTTTCCACGTCCACGGGCTTCATGCCCCCGGCGCGGGTGTCCCTGCCCTGGCGATAGAGGTCGATGACCCGCTGCGCCCGGACAGCGCCCGTGTTCCCCGTGCCGCCTTCGCCGCGCGGCCGCACCAGGTCGCGCGGATCGGCCAGCATGACTCCCATGTTGCGCCGGGTGGCGCAGCCCAGGTTGGGATGGGCGCTGTTGCCGTGCGGGGCGACGGCGCGGTTCATGCTGCAGTCGGGAAGGACCAGGCGGGCGCGGTCGTAGGATACGGTGACGGCCCGGCTCCCGGCGTCCGTGCGCGCCCGCAGGTCCAGCTTTTCGGGGCGGCCGCCGCGGCCCACCAGGGCGCCGCGCACGGCCGCCTTGAGGGCGCGGGCGCCGGCCGCGTCGGTGGCGTCCACGCTGACGCGGAAGGGCCCCAGGCCGCGGCGGCGCCAGTCGGCCGCCAGGGCATCGAGGCGCTCGGCCGTCTTCGGCGACAGGCCGTCCGGCGCCACGGCCAGCTTTGTGCGCACGGGCACGCGCTTGACGGTGGGCTCGTTCCGGTCGCGGGCGCTTTCCGGCGGCGGTGCGTGGCCGCAGCCGGCGAGGGGCACCAGGACAAGGGCGAGAACAGCAGCGGCACGGCGCATCGTCGGTCTCCCGGTCAACGCATCATGAAGCCCACGGGCCCGGCGACCCCCTCCTCGCCGGAAAGGGGCGTGGAGTCGTCGGCGTACAGGTGCTGCAGCCGGCCCAGAAGGAACAGGTCGGCGTCGGTGGGGGGCGCGTAGCCGTCCGTGGGCAGGGCCATTTCCGCGTCCGAACCGGCCTCGACCACGTACGCCGTGACCATGATGACCAGCTCGCTCTGGTCGCGCTGGAAGGCCCGGCTGCTGAAAAGCTGCCCCAGGATGGGCAGGTTCTTGAGCCCCGGAACCCCCTCCACGTTCTCGGTAATGTCGTTGCGGATGAGGCCGGCGATCATGAGCGTGCCGCCCGAGGGGAGCTGGACGGTGGTGTTGGTCCGGCGGTTCTGGAAGGCCGGATAGGTGTTCCCCCGGGCGGAGACGGCGTTGTTCTGCGGATCCTGTTGGCTCACCTCGGCCGAAAGGCGCAGGGACAGGCGCTCGGGCGACAGCACCACGGGCGTGAAGCCCAGCGACACGCCCACCCGGTCCCAGCGGGGCCGCTCCGTGCGCGTGCCGTTGTCGCCGATGATGGTGGTGACGAAGGGGATGCGGCCGCCCGAGAAGAGCTTCGCCTCCTCGCCCGAGACGGCCACCAGGTTGGGCTCCGCCAGGGTGCGCACCAGGTCCTGCTTCTCCAGGGCCTGGAACGTGGCCCGGAGCGGCGTGTCGCCGCCGAACAGCTCCGTGTTGCGGTAGCCCATGTTGCCGCTCTGCAGAAAGGACGGGTTGTTGGGGATGAAGGCGCTGCCCGCGCCGCCCGTGCTGAGGCCGAAGCCTTCGGAGGCGGTGCTGAAAAGCGTCTGGTTGTTGACCTGGGTGCCGAAGCCGAGCTGCTTGAGCGCGGAACGCTTCACCTCGGCGACGCGCATTTTCAGAAGCACCTGCTGCGACTTCTCCACGCTCAGCAGATTGACCACCTTGCCGTTCTCCCCCTTGAAGCGCCCGGCCATCTTGACAAGGGAATCCACGCGTTCCGCCTTGTGGACCGTGCCGTCCAGGAAGATGGACGTGCCCTGGGCCGAGACCCGCACGTCGGCATCGGGATAGACCTTGCTGATGAGCCGGCGCAGGGGCGCCACGTCCACGCTCACCGTGATCTCGAAGTGCCGCAGGACGTTGCCGTCGGTGCCCAGGAAGAAGACGTTGGTGCTGCCCACGTTGCGGGCCACCATGTAGGCCTGCCGGCGGCTGCGCACGGCCACGTCCACGATCTCGGACTGCGATACCAGGACGTCCTTGACGGGGGCGTCAAAGCGCAGCACGCGCGATTTGTTGACGGCGAGCCCCAGGGTCTCCGCCGGCTTCTGACGGCGCTGCACCCGCTGCGGCGTGCCGGCGCCGCCCGTCGTGACGGACGCGCCGCCGTCGCCGGCCTCGATGGCCACGGCCGGCGCCGGGCCCAGCACCGTGCCCAGCACCGCCATGACCGCCAGCGCGGAAATCAGGGCCCGACGCATGCTCACTTCCCCTTCCCCATGGTTTCTTCCGTGGTGTTGCGCCCCCGGTGGACGGTGACCCTGCTGCTGCCGCCGGCCGCTACCGGAAGCTGCCGCAGCCGCTGAGTCACCGGGCTGATGTTGAAGTCCGAGAGGTACCGGCGGGCGGTCCTGTCGGCATCGCTCCTGCCGGATACCTGGCTGCGCAGCACGGCCGTCAGGTCGCTCCACGTGGCCCGGGCCAGTGTGAGCTTGTGGGCCTGTTTCGGGGTCACGGCCAGCGTGATGGTCTCGTACTTGCCTTGCCCTTTGCTGGCCGCCTTGAAGGTCGTGCCCGTCGCGAGGACGCGGATGTCTTCCAGCAGGGTTTCCGACACCATCAGCTCGTTGTTGAGGGGGTTGACCCGGCCAAGCCCCAGGACAGCATTGCGGACAAGTCGTGCTTTCAGGCCGGGGCCCAGCGTCATGGACCGGATGCCGTAGATGTCCACGCGGTCGCCGGGGCGGATGAGCTTGGCGGCCGCCGAGGTCTTGTTCACGCTGATGCTCACGGCGCGCATCCCGGGATTGAGCCGGCCGGCCAGGAACCCCGCGTCCTTCTGTTTCACCAGGCGCTGACCGGAAAGCGGTGTACCCGGCGGCAGGGTGAAACGCACCCGTGACCCGAGCACGGAGTCCAGGCCCTTGCCGCCGTCCCTGGTGATGAAGTCCTTGGCCACGTTGGATTCGGGCCACGTCTGCCAGTGCACCTGTTTGCGCTTGACGGTGCTGCCGGCCGCCAGTTCCGTCCGCGCCACCAGCACCTTGACCGTCGGCACCCGCGGCGGCCCCTGTTGCGCCGCCTGTTGCGCCGCCTCCTGCTGGCCGGACATATACCCCTGGAGCAGCACGGCCGTGAGGCCGGCCACGGCCAGCGCAACCACCAGGAGAAGGATCGTTACGGGTCGCATGCTTTCGGGCCCCTCCGGCTTGGCGGCCTCGCCGTGCGGCGATCCGGTGTCACCCTACCTGTTCCGTGGGGGGCCGCCAAGTGCCGGCAATCACAGGCCGAGGATGCCCGCCTTCCCGCCAAGCACGAACAAGCCCCCCGCCGCCACGGCGACACCGTAGGGCAGCCCCCGGCCGGCGCCGGCATCCAGGGCCCGCAGCCGCGCCAGGGGGCCGCGTGCCGGGAGGGGGAGGCGTCCGGCCGCGAGCGCCGCCAGGGCCAGCACGCCGCCCGCCAGGAACGTCGCCATGACGAAGGCCGCGGCCTCCGCCGGCGTCAGCCACAGGGCCGTGGCGGCCATGAGCTTGGCGTCACCGCCCCCCATGAGGCCCGCCGCGAAAAAAACGAAACCGGCGCCCAGGACAACGGCCGCCGCCGCGGCCGAGGCGCCCGCGACGCTCCACCCCGGGGGCCAGAGCGCCAGGGCCGCGAGCCAGGCGGCGGCCATGCCCAGCGGAATGCGGTTGGGCACTTCCCGGTACGCCGCATCCAGGCAGGCCCCCCGGACGAGGCCGGCGGCCGGCAGCAGCAGGACGGCGGACGGCATGGCGCGAAGCGCTCCGGGCCCCGAAAAAAGCGCCGGGCATCCGCCCTCCAGGGACGGATGCCCGACGGCCGGAAACAGCCGCGGCGCGGCGTGGATCAGCTGCCCGGCCGGTTCTGCAGGTTCTGGTTCACGTCCTGGAACATGTTCTGCAGCTGACCGCCGAGGGCGAACACCACGGCGATGATGGCGATGGCGATGCCGGCCGCGATGAGGCCGTACTCGATGGCCGTGGCGCCGGATTCGTCCCGGGCGAAACGGCGGGCAAAACCGTGCAGCTTTTCGCCGGCGGCCAGTTTTGCCCGCATCAGCCGCGCTTGGATTCCGATCATGGGCCTTACTCCTCTCCGTGTCCGGGTCAATCCCGCTCCCCCTGGGGCAAGCGCATAACGCACTATAACGCATCCTTTCCGTGATCGCCACCACGGGCTGTTTCGGAAAATCGCTGCCGGCGGCCAGGACATTCCCCATGTTTTCTCGAACGCCCGTCGGGTGGCGCCATCTTTCGAGGCTCCGCCTTCGGCGGAGCACCTCAAGATGATGGTGTGGACGGCTCCCCGCTCGGCATCGAATGTGCCAGGATGAGCCGTTGAAAAGTCACCATCCAAGGGAGCCGCCCAAATGAAAGTTAGCACGGTCGGGCTGGATATCGGCAAGAGCCACTTTCAAATTCACGCGGTCGATGAGGCGGGAACGGTCATCCAACGAAAGACGGTGACCCGGGGCCGTCTCCTGCAGCGGTTCAGGAAGATGGCGCCGGCGCTTGTGGGCATTGAGGCTTGCGCCACGGGGCATTATTGGGCCCGGCAGCTTCAAGCGATGGGCCATGATGTCCGACTGATCCCGCCCACCTACGTAAAGCCTTATGTGCGCCGGCAAAAGTCTGACGCGGCCGATGCCGCCGCCATCTGCGAGGCCGTCAGCCGGCCCTCGATGCGCTTCGTTCCCATCAAAACGGCCGACCAGCAGGCCCTTCGCTCACTGACCCGGATCCGCGAAAATCTGGTTGCCCAAAAGACAGCCACAGTGAATTCGCTGCGTGGTCATCTGGCGGAATTCGGTATGATCAGCAAGCAGGGCAATGACGGGGTCAACAGGCTGAAAGCGTGCATGAAAGAAGCCGACGAAAATGAGCTGCCCGCCCTGGCGAAGGAAGCCTTTCAACCGCTTCTCGACATGATCGAAGAGGTGGAAGCCAAGATAGCGGAACTCGATGAGAAGATCGAAAAACAGCACCGCGCGGACGAGGCCAGTCAGCGTCTGGCGACAATCCCCGGCGTTGGCACAATCACCGCCACCACGTTCCGGGGCGCCATTCCCGAGCCAGGTTTCTTCAAAAGTGGCCGGGAGTTCGCGGCCTTTCTCGGATTGGTCCCCAAGCAGAATTCAACAGGGGGCAAAACCCGACTCGGCAGAATAAGCAAACAAGGGGATCAACGCTTACGGAGTCTTTTGGTCACGTGTGCGGCCAGCATCCTCCGAAGTCTACAGCGTTCTCCGGAAAACCTGGCGCGTGCGCCATCTCAGGAATCCCCTCATTTTGTTCTTGATCTGTCCGCCGTGCGTTGGGTAACCGGAGCGAATCTGGTTGGACGGCGC
>CAJXLG010000129.1 GCA_913055885.1 uncultured Rhodospirillales bacterium | reverse complement strand
GGGCAAGCCGGGCCTGGACGGCCACTCCAACGGCGCCGAGCAGATCGCCGTACGCGCCCGCGACGCCGGCATGGAAGTGGTCTATGAAGGCATCCGCCTCACCCCCGCCCAGATCGTCAACGCCGCCCTGGAAGAGGGCGTGCACGTGGTGGGCCTGTCCATCCTCTCCGGCTCGCATCGCGCCATGGTGGACGACGTCATGAGCCGCATGCGCGAGGCCGGCCTCACCGGCGTGCCCGTGGTGGTGGGCGGCATCATCCCCCCCGGCGACGTGGACGCCCTCAAGGCGGCGGGGGCGGCCGCGGTTTATACGCCAAAAGACTACGACATGACCGCCATCCTCGACGGCATCGTGGACCTCGTGGAACGCGCCAACGCGGCGTTCTGAAGGGCTGAAAAAGGGCAGGAAAAACAGGGACGATAAAGGGAACCCGGGGGATGATGGCGATCATCCCCCGGAGCCCCCTGCCCCAACGGGACCAGCATAATCGCATTTACCAAACGTGGGTCGTCATTCCGGACCCCGTACTGGCGCTCACCGCCAAGTGCGGTCGCCCCGCCCGAACAGGACGCTTCGCGGTTGTCAGCCCGTGCCCCGGCGGCCTATCCTGGCAACATGTACGGACACCATGGAGGCCGTTCGCCATGGGCCACGAGACAACCCGCGTACGGGCAACCCTGTCGCAACAAAACGGCGAGCAGGTCCTGCGCATTCCCGAAAGCTGCCGCCTCGACGCCGAGGAGGTGGTCGTGAGCCGGGATTCCGGGAGCGGCCGGCTGACCGTGGAACCAGTTCAGACCCAGGGGCTCCTGGAAGCCCTGGCCGAAATGGACGACCTGGACGAGCCCTTCCCCGACGTGGACGAAGATATGCCGCCGGTAGTTGAAACTGACCTTCTATAGCGCTGGATAGAGTCTTCCAAAAAATTGAAGAGCGAAACCGACAATCAAAAGAATTGTTCCGAAAATAACCCACCGCCGCTGACGCTTTCGGTCATCGATAAACGCTTCTTTTGTCCTTTGATCTATATTTGCCAGAGCCCCCATCCCCAATAATTTTGCGTCATCTTCGATTTGTTTATTGGTACGGATTACAGACAACCCGATGACAACGACCCCGATGATATCCAGAAGCAACCCCATTGATGATATACATGCTGCAAGCGGCATCGCCTATCTCCTTTAGCAAAAATATATGGTGTTTTAGATATGCTAAAAGCTCCAGACAAGTAACGCAACCTCTGTGGCGTCATTGTGGAACCTTTCCCCCGCATATCTCGTGCACACCCCCTGGCGTCCTTGACCACCCGCCCTTAGCGATATACATTGGGTATATCCTGGCTCTGTTGGAGAACGAACCATGACCGAAGCACGTCTCTTCCGCTCTAATCGCTCCCAGGCCGTGCGCCTCCCCAAGGAGGTGGCCTTTCCCGAGGACGTGGAAGCAGTGCGCATCATCCGGGAAGGCAATCGCCGTATCCTGGTGCCGGCGGACACCACGTGGGACGATTTCTTCGACGAACCCGGCTGTGCCGATTTCCCCGACCGTGTCCAGTCCGCGGCCCAGGAGCGTGAGCCCTTGTGATGCTGCGCTACATGCTGGACACGGATCTGTGCATCCATGTCCTGCGCGAACGCCCGCAGGCCCTGCGGGCGGTTTTCAACGCGGAAGCCGACGCGCTCAGTATCTCCTCGGTCACCTTCGGGGAACTCCTCGTCGGCGCCAACAAATCAGCCCGGCCGAACGCCAACCGCCACACGGTGGAACGCTTCGCGGCACGGCTTACGGTGCTTCCTTTCGACGACGACGCGGCGGCCCACTTCGCCGACATCCGCGCCGCCCTGGAACGCCAGGGCAACGTCATCGGTGCTTATGACCTGATGATTGCCGGGCATGCCCGCAGCCACGGGCTCATCGTTGTGACGGGGAACCTGCGCGAATTCCGGCGCGTGGACGGTCTGCGCAGTGAGGACTGGCTCGCGGATGGGCGGTAGCTACCGCATCATGGCCCACCAGCGGCGGGCCTCGCCGGCTGTCCAGCCGGGGCCGTGGCCCGGGAAGAGCCAGGTATCGTCGGCCACGTGTTCCAGGAAGCGGGCGATGGAGCGCGCCAGGGCCGCCGTGTCGCCGCCCGGCAGGTCCGTCCGCCCCACCCCGTGGTTGAACAGCGTATCCCCCGTCAGGGCGAAACCGTCGAACAGGTAGCACACGCCGCCCGGGGTGTGGCCGGGCGCCTGGATGACGGCGGGCCGCAGGCTGCCCAGGTCCAGCGTCGGCTCGCCGTCGAAGGGGTCGCGGTTGGCGGGCAGCCCGAGGTGTTCCCCGGTGAAGACCGAGGCGAGCTGCGGCGCCTGTTCCAGCGTCGGCAGGTCCTCCCGGTGGAGCACCGTGGGCACGTCGAAAGCCTCTTCCAGGGCGGCGACGCTGCCGATGTGGTCGGGATGGCCGTGGGTGAGCAGGAAGGCGCGCAGGGTGCAGCCGGCGGCGGCCACCGCCCCGCGGATCTCCTCCGCCGGCGCCCCCGGATCCACCATCACGGCATCGCCGCTTCGGGTGTCGTGCACGAGGAAACTGTTCTCGTACCACGGCGGATGGGACACCAGGGTGGTGACCGTGAAGGCGCCGAAGGTATGGGCCTCGCCGGCCCGGGCCTCGTCGTCCATGACCTGCCGCTCTCGCCGCCGTCAGTGGAGCTGCGCCGGCAGTTCCTGGATGGCCTTGTCGATGAGGGCGTTGCCCTTCTGGGCCGTCATCTGGCGGCTCAGGACCTCCTCCGTGGCGGCCGCGGCGATCTCCACGGCGCGGTTGCGCACCGCGTTCATGGCGTCCGTCTCGGCCTGGCTGATGCGGTCCTGCATCTGGCGCTCACGCCGGGCCAGGGCTTCCTCCAGCTCCTGGTAGCCGCGCTGGCGGGCGTTCTCCGCCTCGGCCTTGGCCGTCTCCACGATGTCTTCCGCCTCCTTGCGCGCCTCTTCCTGGCGGCGGCGGTTTTCCTCGAGGATGTCGCGGGCCTCCTGGCGCAGGCGCTCGGCCTCGTCCAGGCGGTCCTGCACCCGCTGCGCCCGCACGTCCAGCGCGGCCGTGATGGCGCGCATCAGGGGCTTGTAAACCAGGGCGACGGTGAGGACGATGCCCACCCCCACCCAGAAGTGGCCGGTGGCGTAGAACGCCGCGTGGTGCGCGGCTTCGGCGCCCTGTTCGGCGGCTTCAGCGGCGGCGGCAGTGGCGATCATCAGGCCTTCTCCTGGTCCATAACGCCTTGCACGGCCTCGGCGGCGGTCTTCTCGTCAACGCTGACGCCCGCCACGCGGTCGGCGGCGAGGCCCACCACCTCGACGGCCATGCCCTGAACGCTCTCCATGGCCTCCTGCTTGGCCCTGGCGATGCGGTCCTCGGCCTCGGCGAGATCCTTGTCCAGGCGCTCGCCAAGCTCCTTGTGGCGCTTTTCCGATTCCGCCTGCACCTCGGCCTGGGCGTCGGCGACGAGCTTCTGGGCCTCGGCGCGCGCGTCCCGGATGGCCTGTTCCTGATCCTCCTGGGCCGACTTCGCCTCGTCACGGAGACGCTCGGCTTCCGCCAGACCCTCGTTGATGCGCCGCTCCCGGTCGTCGATCACCCCGGCGATGCGGGGCAGCGCGACCTGGCGCATCAGAAGGTACAGAATGGCGAACAGAATGATCAGCCAGAAGATCTGGGAGACGAACCATTCCGGATTGAGCTGCGGCATGGGGTGCTCCGCGTATTGTTACCGGCCCCGTGCGGGGCACACGGCGCCTGTTGGCATCCAACGGGGCAGCTTTGACGGTCCCGGCCGGCGCCGCCCCGCGACGGGGGCGGCGCGGTCCGGAAGCCGCGGCTCTTCTAGAAAACGAAGAGAATGATGAAGGCCACCACGAGGGCGTACAGGGCGATGGCTTCCGTCACGGCGAAGCCGATCCAGGCGTACAGCTCCACCGAGTTCTTGGCGGCCGGATTGCGGCCCACGGCGGAAATGAGCTGCGCCCAGACGTTACCCACGCCGACACCGGCGCCGATCATGCCAATGGCCGCCAGGCCACCACCGATCAACTTAGCGGCTTCTGTCTCCATGTCTCTTACTCCCGGTTGTCGCAACCACCACACGCACTCTGTCCGGCCTAGTGCAGATGCAGGGCATCGTTCAGATAGATCACGGACAGCACCGTGAACACGTAGGCCTGCACCACGGCAATACCGAACTCCAGAAGGCTGATGCCGAGCAGGACCACGAGCGGCAGGATGCCCCCCACGATCCCGAGGCCCACCACGAAGCCGCCGACCACCTTAAGCATCACGTGGCCCGCCGTCATGTTGGCGAACAGACGGATGCTCAGGCTGAACGGCCGGGACAGATAGGAAATGATCTCAATGGGAACGATGAGCGGCGCCAGGGCGCCCGGTACCGAGGGCGGCAGGAACATGCGGAAGAAATGCAGCCCGTGCACCCAGAAACCGATGGCGGTGACGCTCACGAAAACGAACAGGGCGAGCGCGAACAGGATGATGATGTGGCTGGTGAAGGTGTACCCCACCCACGGCAGCATCCCGAACAGATCGCCCAGAAGCAGGAAGGAGAACATGCTGAAGAAGAACGGCAGGTAGCGCCGCCCCGGGTCCCCGGCGTTCTCGTACACCATGTTGTCCACGAATTCGTAGAAGACCTCCACCATGGCCTGGACCCGGTCGGGCACCACGGCCCGGTGGCGCATGGCGCCCACGGTAAGCACCGTGGTCACGAGCACCGCCAGCAGCATGAACGCCGCGGAATTGGTGAACGAGATATCCAGGCCCCCCACCTCGATGGGGATGATGGGATTGACCTCGAACTGCTTAACAGGGCTGGCCACGGCGCGTCCTCCCTACTCGTCGTCGTCGGCGTCGGTGGCGCGCGGCGGCCCGTTCGGCGTCTCGCGCGCGCTGTCCGACGCTTCCGCCCCGGCGGTGTCCGCTTCGCCGGGGCGCCCTGTCGCCTGTATCTCCCGGGCGGCGCGGTAGACGTTCAGGAAACCGGCCAGCGCCCCCATGACCATGAACACGATCAGAAGGAGCGGCGCGGTCCCGAATACCCGATCCAGCACGTAGCCGATGCCGAGGCCGACCGCCAGGGCGCTCACCATCTCCACGGAGAGCCGGAGTCCCAGGCCGAGGCCGCTCACGTCCTGCCGCCCCTTGCCGGCGCGGCCGCCGGCGCGGTTGTCCGCCCCGCGCCCGCGGGCCTCCGCGATCCGGCGCCCCAGGTCGTCCAGGCGGCGCGGCGACGGGGGCCGCGGCCGACCTTCAGTCATCGTCCATAACCCGGTTGTGTCGCGGCTCCCGGCCCGGCCGGAAGCGTCGGCACCATACGGTCGGGGGGCGGGGCTGTCAAGGCCGGCGGCGGCTTTTTCGCGGCAGTGCACAAGCGCCCGGCCGCCGGGCGCTCACGCCCCGGCCGCCGGAACCTCCGCCATGTCCTCGGCCGTGCGCAGGTCCACGGAGAGAAGCGACGACACCCCGGGCTCCGTCATGGTGACGCCGTACAGCCGGTCGCTGCGGGCCATGGTCATGCGGTGGTGGGTGACCAGCAGGAAGCGGGTCTCGGTGGTGCGCGCCAGTTCCTCCAGCAGGGTGCAGAAGCGGTCCACGTTGGCGTCGTCCAGGGGCGCGTCCACCTCGTCCAGCACGCACACCGGCGCCGGGTTGGTGAGGAAGACGGCGAACAGCAGGGCCAGCGCCGTGAGCGCCTGCTCCCCGCCCGACAGCAGGGACAGCGCCTGGAGCTTCTTGCCCGGCGGGCTGGCCATGATCTCCAGCCCGGCGGCCAGGGGATCGTCCGATTCCGTCAGGCTCAGGTGGGCGCGGCCGCCGCCGAAAAGCCGCGTGAAAAGCCGGCCGAAGCGGTCGTTCACGGCGTTGAAGGCGGTGAGCAGGCGGTCGCGGCCCTCCTTGTTGAGTTCCCCGATGCCCTGGCGCAGCCGGGCGATGGCGGCCGTCAGGTCCTCGCGCTCGCCGGTCAGCGAGGCCACGCGCTCGTCCAGCTCTTCCAGCTCCTGTTCGGCGCGCAGGTTGACGGGGCCCATGGCGTCGCGATCGCGCATGAGCCGGTCCAGGCGCGCCTCCACGGCGTCGCGCGCGGGGAGGTCGGCATCCGCTTCCAGGCCCGCCTTCGCCGGCAGGTCGTCGGGCGAGCAGCCCAGGCGTTCGTCGATGCGCCGCGCCAGGCCGCGACAGTGGCGCTCCGCCTGGTCCACCGCCGCCTCCTGGCGCACGCGTTCCTCGCGCGCCTCGGCCAGTTCCTTTTCCGCCGCCTTGAGGGCGCGGTCCGCCTCGTTCGCGGCGTTCTCCGCCGAGGCCAGCCGGTCGGCGGCGGCCTTGCGGCGGGCCTCCGCCGTCTCGATGGATTCCGCCAGGCGGGCCTGCTCCTGCTCGATCTCCGCCGGCCGGCTGGCGAGGCGTTCCAGGGCGCCGCGCGCCTCGCTGGCGCGCGCCGCCAGGCGGTCGCGCTGGGCCTCGGCGTCGGCGCGGCGCCCTTCCGCCTCCTGCCGCTCGCCGGCGATGGCCTCCAGGCGTTGGCGGCGAGCCTCCGCCGCCTGTTCCAGGCGGTCGCGCTCGGCCCGGGCGGCCCGTTCCTCCTCGCGCGCCGCCTGCACGGCGGCCCGTTGCGCTTCCACGTCGTCGTCCGCGCCCGTGCCCTCGGGCAGGGCCGCCCGGTCCGCCTCCAGCCGGCGTTCCGCCGCCGCCAGGTCGTCGGCTTCCTGGTCCAGGGCCGATTCCCGCTCCGCCAGGGCAGCCAGCCGGTCCTCGGCGTCGCGGGCCCGGCGCTCGACGTCGTCGCGCGCCTTCTCCGCCCGGCGCACGGCTTCCTCCGCCTCGCGCACGGCGTCGCGGGCCGCCTTTTCCTCCGCCCCGGCGGCGGCCGCCTCCTCGTTGGCGGCGTCGGCGGCGGCGCGCGCGTTGGCCACCTCGCGGGCGGCGGCCTCCTGTTCCTCGCGGGCGGCCCGCAGGCGGTTGTGCTGTTCCAGGCGCGCCGCGGCGGGCGACGGCGCGTCCGGCCGCACCGTGTAGCCGTCCCAGCGCCACAGCATGCCGTCGCGGGTGACGAGCCGCTGGCCGGGGGCCAGGGCGGGCGCCAGGGCGTCCCCCGTGGCGGCGTCGGGCACGATGCCCGTGGCCTGGAGTCGGGGGACCAGTTCCGGCGGCGCCGAGACGTGATCGGCCAGGCGTTCCGCCGCCGGGGGCAGGGACGGCGGGTCGTCGAGGGGCGGCCGGGCGCGCCAGTGAGCGGGCGCCCCGGGATCGGCGGGCGCCTCC
>CAJXLG010000128.1 GCA_913055885.1 uncultured Rhodospirillales bacterium | reverse complement strand
GCGGCCCTTCCCCCGGATTGCCCACTCATGCCGGCCAGGGCGACATCTACCAGGCCCGCTACGGCACCCACGGCGACCATGCGATTGTGGCGCTGACCGCCTCCAATCACCAGGACGTGTTTCAAATGACCGTGGAAGCCTTCAACTTCGCCGAAACCTACCGGACGCCGGTCATCCTGCTGTTAGACGAAGTCATCGGCCACATGCGCGAAAAGCTCGTGGTCCCGGCGGCCGCCGATATCGCTTTGGTCAAGCGTTTGAAAACCTCTGTGCCCAGCGGCGTGGACTACCACCCCTACCTGCCGCGGGAGGACGGCCGGCTGCCCATGTCGGATTTCGGCGGGGTTCACCGCTACAACGTCACCGGCCTGTATCATGACATGTGGGGCTTTCCCTCCGAGGACCCGAAAATCGTCTACGGGCTGATCCGGCACCTGGTGGACAAGATCGAACACCGCGTTGACCAGATGACGCGCTACCGCGAGTTTTACATCGCCGATGCCGAAATCGTGCTCGTCTCCTACGGGGCGGCGGCGCGCTCGGCCCGCCACCTGGTGGAAAACCGAAGGAAGCGGGGGGAAAAGCTCGGCCTCCTGGAATTGCAGACCCTGTGGCCCTTCCCCGAATCCCTTGTCCGGGAAAAATGCCGGCACGCCGCCTACACGGTGGTGGTGGAGATGAACATCGGCCAGGTGATGCTCGAGGTCAAGCGCACGGCCGTTTCCCCGGACAAGGTCTTTCTGGCCAACCGGATCGACGGGGAATTGATCACGCCCACCGATATCCAGAATGTGCTGCGGATCATCCAAGGCAGAGGGGTTTAGGCAAATGGCGATCAGGGACTACATCCGGGAGCGGTTTTTCCCCCACATCTGGTGCCCGGGATGCGGCCACGGGATGGTGTTAAACGCCATGCTCCACGGCATTGAAAAGATGGGCCTGGCAAAAAACGAAATCGTCATGGTATCGGGCATCGGGTGTTCGGCCCGAATCGCCGGCTACGTGGATTTTCACTCCATGCATACGTTACACGGCCGGGCGCTGGCCTTTGCCACCGGTGTCAAAATGAGCCGGCCGGAATTAAACGTCATCGTCCCCATGGGCGACGGCGACGCCCTGGCCATCGGCGGCAACCATTTCATCCACGCCGCCCGCAGAAATATCGACATGACCGCCCTGGTGATGAACAACCGCATTTACGGCATGACCGGCGGGCAGTTCTCCCCGCTTTCCGGCTACGGCACGCAGGCGAGCACCGCACCCTACAGCACCATCGACCACGGCTTTGACATCGTGTCCATGGCAACGGCCGCCGGGGCGACGTTTGTGGCGCGCTCGACCACCTATCACGTGCGCGAGCTTTCCGGCTATATCCGCAGGGCCATCGCCCACGAGGGCTTTTCCGTGGTGGAGATTCTCACCCAGTGTCCCACCTATTTCGGCCGGCAGAACCGGGCGGGCTCGGCCGTGGAGATGCTGGAATCCTATAAAGACCGGACGGTTTCCCTGGATTCGGAAAATGCAGAAGCCGCCGGCGACAAAACCGGCGGCTGGGGGTTCGAGTCCCTCCACTCCTGCCACCATCCTTTACCGCGGTCCCCGGCCTGCGCCCCGCGGCGCGGCGCCGGGGCAGCGACACTAGCGGGCAAGCGCTCATGGCCAAAACGACTCCGGGGCAATTCGTCCGACAGGTGCGCCAGGAAGTCTCCAGGGTGACCTGGCCGTCCCGCAAGGAAACGGGCGTCTCCACCGTGATGGTGCTCGTCATGGTCATCCTGGCGGCCATCTTCTTCTTCCTGGTGGACCAGGTGCTCGCGTGGCTGGTGGACTTGATCCTGGTGGACTAGGCGCGCTGCGGTGGTGCATCTCATCTTCGGTCTGGGAGGGTAGAGCCTGTGACGGCACGCTGGTACGTGGTGCACGCCCACTCCGGTTTCGAGAAAAAGGTCGCGGAAGCCATCCGCGAGCAGGCGCAGCGGAAGGGCCTGGACGACCTTATCGAGGAGGTGCTGGTGCCCACGGAGGAGGTCGTGGAAGTGCGGCGCGGCGCCAAGGTGAGCGCCGAGCGCAAGTTCTTCCCCGGCTACGTCCTTGTCAAGATGGACCTTACGGACGACGCCTATCACCTGGTGAAGAACACCAACAAGGTGACGGGCTTCCTGGGGACCGGCGGACGGCCCACCCCCATTTCCCAGGGCGAGGCCGAGCGCATCATGAACCAGGTGACCGAGGGCGTGGGCCAGCCGCGCCCCTCCATCACCTTCGAGGTGGGCGAGCAGGTGCGCGTCGCGGACGGCCCCTTCACGTCGTTCAACGGCGTGGTGGAGGAAGTGGACGAGGAACGCGCCCGGCTCAAGGTCGCCGTTTCCATTTTCGGACGCTCCACGCCGGTGGAGCTGGAATACTCCCAGGTGGAAAAGGCCTGACGGCCCCGCCCGGGAGGTGAGCGGAGCGGGCGGCGTCCGCGCCATGCCCGGTCCCGGCGCGGGAGGCTGTGCCATGGGCCCCGACCGCGCGCCTTGGTCTCGACAGCAACCGAGGAAGCACAATGGCTAAGAAGATCGCAGGCTACATCAAGCTCCACATCGCGGCCGGCAAGGCCAACCCTTCGCCGCCCGTGGGGCCGGCGCTGGGCCAATGGGGGCTCAACATCATGGAATTCTGCAAGCAGTTCAACGCTGCGACGCAGAACCAGGAGCCCGGCGTGCCCACGCCGGTGATCATCACCGCGTACCACGACCGTTCCTTCACCTTCATCACCAAGCGCCCGCCCGTGGGCTATCACCTGAAACAGGCCGCGGGCATCTCCAAGGGCGCCACCCTGCCCCAGCGCGAGCGCGTGGGGACGGTGACGCGCGACCAGGTCCGCGAGATCGCCGAGTTCAAGATGGTCGATATGAACTGTAACGACGTGGAGACGGCGATCACGATGGTCGAGGGATCGGCCAAAACCATGGGCATCGAAGTGGTGGACTAGGCCATGCGTAGACTTTCCAAGCGTATGCAGCAGGCGCGTTCCGGTATCGACCGGCACACGCATTACGACCTGCCGGAGGCGGTGCGCATCCTGAAGGAGCGGCACAGCGTGAGCTTCGACGAGACCGTCGAGGTGGCCCTCAACCTGGGCGTCGATCCCCGCCACGCGGACCAGATGGTGCGCGGCGTCGCCGCCCTGCCCCACGGCACCGGCAAGCCCGTGCGCGTGGCCGTCTTCGCCCGCGGCGATGCCGCCGAGACGGCCCAGCAGGCGGGCGCCGAGGTGGTGGGCGCCGAGGAACTGGCCGAGGAGGTGCAGCAGGGCCGCATGGATTTCGACCGTTGCATCGCCACGCCGGACATGATGACCGTCGTGGGCAAGCTCGGGAAGATCCTGGGCCCCCGCGGGCTCATGCCCAACCCCAAGCTGGGCACCGTGACGCCCAACGTCCAGGAGGCCGTGGAGGCCGCCAAGGCCGGCCAGGTGCAGTTCCGCGTGGAGCGGCACGGCATCATCCACGCCGGCGTGGGCAAGCTCAGCTTCGAGCATGACCAGATCGAGGAGAACGTGCGCGCCCTGGTGGACGCCGTGGTCAAGGCCAAGCCGTCCGGCACCAAGGGCGCGTACCTGAAGCGCGTGGCCGTGAGCTCCACCATGGGGCCGGGCCTGCGCCTGAACGTGGCGAGCGTGGCCGCGTAACGCGCCGCGCCCGCACGGCCGGCCGCGCTCCGGCGCGGCCGGCGGTCCCCTGGCGGGACCACGAGGGCCTGTCCGAGACCGCAGGTGTCCGGCGTGCCGGACTCAAAGGCCTCCGCGGCCGCCTGCGCAGACAGAAGGCAAGACCCCGCCTCCGGGCGGGTGGCTTGAGCTTCTGGGACAGGGTCCAGAGGAGCCGGGTTCCGCGGACCGGCGCGCCGGCCGCGAGCCCACAGCGCGAGGGAGCCGCGGGGCGTCGCCGCACGCCCCATTGGTGAACCGCCAACCGACGGAAACGGGAGAAGTACCGTGAACCGACCGGAAAAGGAGCAACTGGTCGCCGACCTGCACCGGCTCCTGAACGAGGTCACCACGGTCGTCGTCACCCACTACAAGGGTCTGACGGTGGCCGAGGTGAACGACCTCCGGGGCCGCATGCGAGAGGAAGGCGCCGGGTTTCGCGTCACCAAGAACCGGCTTACCCGCCTCGCCCTGAAGGACACCCCCTTCGAGGGCCTGTCCGATCTGTTCGAGGGGCCCACCGCCATCGCCTTTTCCGAGGATCCGGTGGCGGCGGCCAAGGTGACCCACGAGTACGCCCGCCGGAATTCCAAGCTGCAGATCATCGGCGGCGGGTTCGGCGAACAGCGCTTGAGCGTCCAGGGCGTGGAGGATCTCGCCAAGATGCCGTCGCTCGACGAGCTGCGCGGCAAGCTGGTGGGCATCCTGCAGACCCCGGCGCAGCGCATCGTGGGCGCCACGGAGGCCCCGGCGCAGCAGATTGCCCGCGTGCTGCAGGCACGCGCCGACGAAGGCGAGGCGGCGTAGACGCCGTCCTGGAACGTTCAAGCCAACGGAGACACAATCATGGCCGATCTCGACAAGCTCGTTGAGGAGCTCTCCAACCTGACCGTGATGGAAGCGGCGGAGCTGTCCAAGAAGCTCGAGGAGCACTGGGGCGTTTCCGCCGCGGCGCCGGTGGCGGCCGCCCCGGCCGCGGGCGGCGGCGAGGCCGCCGAGGAAGCCGAGGAGCAGACGGAGTTCGACGTCATCCTGCACGACGCCGGCGAGAAGAAGATCAACGTCATTAAGGAGCTGCGCGGCGCCACGGGCCTGGGCCTCAAGGAGGCCAAGGAGATGGTCGAGGAACTGCCCAAGACCATCAAGGAGAGCGCCGCGAAGGAAGAAGCCGACGACATCAAGAGCAAGATCGAGGAAGCCGGGGGCAAGGTCGAAATCAAGTAGCCCCGACCGCGATCCTGAAGGCGGGCCGGCGGGCCGGGCGGGGCAGGCGCCCCGTCCGGCGCGTCGGCTTTGGCCGCTACCGCCGCCACGCGCGGCACCGGCGGGTTCCGACCGACCCCGGAACGGTCGTACACGATGGGACGAGGAACGGCAATGGCGACTTCCTACACCGGGCGCAAGCGCATCCGCAAGGACTTCGGGCGCATCCCCTCCGTCGCGCCCATGCCCAATCTGATCGAGACCCAGCGGGATTCCTATGACCGTTTCCTGCAGATGAACACGCCCCCGGACCAGCGGCCGGACGTCGGCCTGCAGGAAGTGTTCAAGTCGGTCTTCCCCATCCACGATTTCTCGGGGCGCGGGACGCTCGAGTTCGTCAAGTTCGACTACGACCCGCCCAAGTACGACGTCCAGGAGTGCCAGCAGCGCGGCCTCACCTACGCCGCCCCGCTGCGCGTCACCCTGCGTCTCGTCGTCTGGGACGTGGACGAGGACACGGGCGCGCGCTCCGTCCGCGACATCAAGGAGCAGGACGTCTACATGGGCGACATGCCGTTGATGGCCCAGGACGGCACCTTCATTATCAACGGCACCGAGCGCGTCATCGTCTCCCAGGTGCACCGCTCGCCCGGCGTGTTCTTCGACCACGACAAGGGCAAGACCCACTCCTCCGGCAAGTATCTCTTCGCCGCCCGGGTCATCCCCTATCGCGGCTCGTGGCTGGATTTCGAGTTCGACGCCAAGGACCTCGTCCACGTGCGCATCGACCGGCGCCGCAAGCTCCCGGTGACCACGCTGCTCTATGCCCTGGAGGGCCAGGCCGACAAGGACCTGCGCGAGGCGCGCGAGGCCGAGGGCCGTTCCGTGGACCCCACGGAGATCCAGGGCATGTCGGCCGAGGAGATCCTCGACTACTACTATGACACCATCACCTACGAGCGCGGCCGTGCCGGCTGGATCACGGCCTTCGACCGCGAGCGCCTGAAGGGCAGGAAGCTGGAACAGGACCTGGTGGACGCCAACTCCGGCGAAACGGTCCTGGAAGCCGGCCAGAAGGTGACGGCGCGCACCGCCCGCAAGCTCGTGGAGAACGGCCTGGAAAGCTACGTTGCCGGGCGCGACGAGATCATCGGCGGCTACATCGCCGAGGACATCGTCAACCCCGACACGGGCGAGATCTACGCCGAGGCCGGCGACGAGATCAGCGAGGCCGGCCTCAAGGAGATGGAGGACGCCGGCGTCACCCGGCTGCGCATCCTCGCGGTGGACCACATCAACGTGGGCGCGTATCTGCGCAACACCATGCAGAACGACAAGAACACCAATCGCGAGGAAGCCCTCATCGACATCTACCGGGTGATGCGCCCGGGCGAGCCGCCCACCGTCGAGGCGGCGGAACAGCTCTTCAACAGCCTGTTCTTCGATCCCGACCGCTACGACCTGTCGGCCGTGGGCCGCGTGAAGACCAACATGCGCCTGGGCATCGAGGGCGTGCCGGACACCATGCGCGTCCTGCGCCGGGACGACATCCTGGAGGTGGTGCGCATCCTGGTGGAGCTGAAGGACGGCCGCGGCGAGGTGGACGACATCGACCACCTGGGCAACCGCCGCGTCCGCTCCGTGGGCGAGCTCATGGAGAACCAGTACCGCGTGGGCCTTCTGCGCATGGAGCGCGCCATCCGCGAGCGCATGGGCGCCGTGGACATCGACAGCGTCATGCCGCACGACCTGGTGAACGCCAAGCCGGCGGCGGCGGCCGTGCGCGAGTTCTTCGGCTCGTCGCAGCTGTCCCAGTTCATGGACCAGACCAACCCGCTCGCCGAGGTGACGCACAAGCGGCGCGTCTCGGCCCTGGGCCCCGGCGGCCTGACGCGCGAGCGCGCCGGCTTCGAGGTGCGCGACGTGCACCCCACCCACTACGGCCGCATCTGCCCCATCGAGACGCCGGAAGGCCCCAACATCGGGCTCATCAACTCCCTGGCCTCCTACGCCTCGGTGAACCAGTACGGCTTCATCGAGACGCCCTACCGCCGCGTGGAGAACGGCCGGGTCACCGACCAGGTCGAGTACATGTCGGCCATGCAGGAGGGCCGCTACACCATCGCCGAGGCGAACGCCGGGGTGGACGAGGAAGGGCGCTTCGTCGCCGACATGGTCTCTTGCCGCCAGGCCAACGATTTCCGCATGGCCCGGCCGGAGGAGGTGGACTATCAGGACGTCTCGCCCAAGCAGCTGGTGTCCGTGGCGGCGTCGCTCATTCCCTTCCTGGAGAACGACGACGCCAACCGCGCCCTCATGGGCTCCAACATGCAGCGCCAGGCGGTGCCCCTGGTGCGCGCCGAGGCGCCCCTGGTGGGCACGGGCATCGAGCATGACGTGGCGCGCGATTCCGGCTCCGCCATCAGCGCCACGCGCGGCGGCGTCGTGGACCAGGTGGACGCCACCCGCATCGTCGTGCGCGTCACCGACGAGGAGGCGGCGCGCGGCACCTC
>CAJXLG010000127.1 GCA_913055885.1 uncultured Rhodospirillales bacterium | reverse complement strand
CTCTATCTCAGCCACCAATTCGTCTCGTGAGGGCATCACTGACCGCCTCCACGTGCGTAGCGTCGGATTCGGTCGGAGATGCTGTCCCAACGTGTTTCGCGTATGTATGGTCGGGATTCAGCATGCACGCACGCACACCGTTTTGCACCCCGACGCCGTCGGTGGATTTGTCTACACATAGCGTTAACCACCCGCAGTAACCTCTCCAGAGGCGATTCTGCTTACGGTCGACCGATGAAGGTCGACGACCTCTGCGATTTCCTTTTTGTTTAGTAGGCTGCGTGCATCCACGGCCCGAATGAACTCGTTTCGAGCTTCCTTGCGCGCCTGCTCGCGGCTCTCCCGGGCACCGGGGACGCGGGCGGCGCAATGGACCACCACCTCGGCGCCGAAAAGGGGGTCCAGCCAGTCGGTCTCGGGGCCGATGTCGCGTACGGGCCGGGGCGTGACCCCGTTGGGCAGGCGGTCGGGACGGCGGGTGACGCCGGCCACGGTGTGGCCCTCGGCCAGCAGCGCCCGGCAGACCACGGGCCCGATGAACCCCGTCGCGCCGGTTACCACGATGTTCGCCATGACGGCTCCCCGTATCGTGAACGCGCGCCGAGGGTCGGGCGCACCCGCCGCCGCGTCAAGCGGCGGACGTCTTGTCCGGGTAGCGGCACAGATCCGCCACGCGGCATCCGGAACAGGCCGGCTTGCGCGCGGTGCACACGTAGCGGCCGTGCAGGATGAGCCAGTGGTGGGCGCTTAGCCGGTACGGCTCCGGAACGATGCGCTCCAGCGCGTCCTCCACGGCGCGGGTGGTTTTTCCCGGGGCGAGGCCCGTGCGGTTGCAGACGCGGTAGATGTGGGTGTCCACGGCCATGGTGGGCTGCTCGAAGGCGACGTTGAGCACCACGTTGGCGCTCTTGCGGCCCACGCCGGGCAGTTTTTCCAGTTTCGCCCGCTCGGCGGGCACTTCGCCCCCGTAATCGTCCACCAGGGTGCGCGACAGGGCCATGATGTTGCGGGCCTTGTTGTTGTACAGCCCGATGGTCTTGATGTGCTCCTTGAGCCCGTCTTCCCCCAGGTCGAGCATTTTCCCGGGCGAGTCGGCCACGGCGAACAGGCGTTCCGTGGCCTTGTTGACGCTCTGGTCCGTGGCCTGGGCGGAGAGCACCACCGCCACCAGCAGGGTGTAGGGGTTCTTGAAGGACAGTTCGCTGCGCGGGTCCGGGTCGGCCGCTTTCAGGCGGGCGAAGAAGGTCTCGATCTCGTCCGGCGTGAAGTCGGTCATGGCTGCCTCCTGCAACGGCGCGGCCCGATAGCACAGGCGGCCCCGGCGGGCAAGGAGGCGGCGCTTGACCGGCCTCGGTTCCCCTGGCTACAAACCGACCAGCCGTTTCAAAGCCGGAGGCCGCCGTGCTCCAGGATTTCCTCTTCACCAGCGAATCCGTGTCCGAGGGCCACCCCGACAAGGTGTGCGACCGCATCTCCGATGCCGTGGTGGACACGTTTCTCACGCGCGATCCGGCCAGCCACGTGGCGGTGGAAACGGCGGTGACCACCAACCGGATCGTGCTTTTCGGCGAGGTGCGCGGCCCGCAGGACGTGGACGAGGCCACCCTGGAATCCGTGGCCCGTGCCTGCGTGCGCGACATCGGCTACGAACAGGACGGCTTCCACTGGCGCGACGCCGCCTTCACCAGCTACGTCCACAGCCAGTCGCCCGACATCGCGCGCGGCGTGGACGGCACCCCGGACAAGGACGAGGGCGCCGGCGACCAGGGCATCATGTTCGGCTACGCGGCCGACGAGACGGAGGTGCTCATGCCGGCGCCCATTCATTACGCCCACGGAATCCTGCATTCCCTGGCGGATGCGCGGCACTCCGGCGTGGCGCCCGCCCTGGGTCCCGACGCCAAGAGCCAGGTGACCCTGGAGTACCGGGGTGGCCGGCCGGTGGGCGCCCACTCCGTGGTGGTCTCCACCCAGCACACCGAGGAAGTCAGCCTGGACCATGTTCGCGAGGTGGTGCGGCCGCATGTGGAGGCCGTGCTGCCCGAGGGCTGGATGTGCCCCGAGGAGCGGTTTTTCGTGAACCCCACGGGCCGCTTCGTTGTGGGCGGGCCCGACGGCGATTCCGGCGTCACGGGCCGCAAGATCGTGGTGGACACCTACGGCGGTGCCGCCGCGCACGGCGGCGGCTGCTTTTCCGGCAAGGACCCGTCCAAGGTGGACCGCAGCGCCACCTACGCGGCGCGCTATATCGCCAAGAACATCGTCGCGGCGGGCCTCGCCCGGCGCTGTACCATCCAGCTCGCCTATGCCATCGGGGTGGCGCGGCCGCTGTCGCTCTACGTGGACACCCACGGCACGGGCGACGTGGATGAGCGGCGCCTGGCGCGGGCGGTGCACGAAGTGATGGACCTGCGCCCGCGCGGCATCCGCGACCACCTCGATCTCGACCGGCCCATCTATGCCCGCACGGCCGCCTACGGCCATTTCGGCCGCCCCGTGGATGCCGACGGCGGCTTTTCGTGGGAGCGCCGCGACCTGGTGGAACCCCTGAAAGCGGCGCTTGCGTAGGCCCATGGACCGCACCGCCGACGGCCGTCCCCGCTTCTACGGCCGGCGCCACGGCAAGCGGCTGAGCGCGCGCCGGCGCCGTTTGCTGGACGAATGGCTGCCCGCCCTGCAAATCCCGGAGCCGGCGGCCGGGGAGACCATCGACCCCGCCACCCTGTTCGATCCGGCGCCGCGCGCCGTGTGGCTGGAAATCGGCTTCGGCGGTGGCGAGCACCTGGTGGCCCAGGCCCTGGACCATCCGGACGTGGGCTTCCTGGGGGTGGAGCCGTTCACCAATGGCCTGGCGGCGCTCCTGGCGCGCATGGCCGACGCCGGCCTGGATCGCGTGCGCATCTTCCCCGACGACGCGCGGCTCCTGTTGCCCGCGCTCAAGACGGCGGGCATCGAGCGGCTCTTCGTGCTGTTCCCCGACCCGTGGCCCAAGAAGCGCCACTGGCGCCGGCGCTTCATCGGCCCCGACACCCTGGACGATCTGGCCCGGGTTCTCGCCGACGGCGGGGAACTGCGCACGGCGAGCGACGATCCCGTGATGATCCGCTGGATCCTGGAACAGGTGCGCGCCCACCCCGCCTTCACCTGGACGGCGCGCGGCCCGGCCGACTGGCGCGCGCGCCCGGCGGACGCGGCGCCCACCCGCTACGAGGAAAAGGCCATCGAGGAGGGCCGGCAGCCCCTGTACTTCAGCTTCCGGCGCCGGCCACGCGATTCTTCGGCCGCCCCTTGAATCCGGGCGCATCATCGCTATAGTGGTCGGGTAATCAGTCCCGCCGCCACCGTGGGAAAAGGTGGGGCAAGGCAAGGGTGGGCCGATGGCCCACTTTTTTGTTTCCGGAACGGAGGTCATGGACAGCGCGAACACGATGCACGACCGGATCGTGGCCGCCATCGAGCCCACGGTTGCCGACCTGGGTTACGATCTGGTGCTGGTGCGGCTTTCGGGCGAAAGCGGCGAAGGCCGGGTGCATCTGCAGGTCATGGCCGAACCGGCGGACGGCAGCGGCATGACGGTGGACGATTGCGCTGCCGTGAGCCGGGCCGTGTCCGCCGTGCTCGATGTCGAGGACCCCATCGAGGGCGCCTATACGCTGGAGGTGAGTTCCCCCGGCGTGGAACGGCCCCTCACCCGGGAAGGCGACTTCGAACGTTACGCCGGGCACAAGGCCAAGGTGGAACTGGGCGTGCCCATGGAGGACGGCCGCAAGCGCTTCCGGGGCACGGTCCTCGGCTGCGAGGAAGGCCGGGTCATCCTGCGCCTGGATGACGACAGCGAGGTGGCGCTGCCCTTCAGGGACGTGGCGCGTGCCAAGCTGATGATGGAGGATTCCCCGCTCGCCCGCGGCAAAGGCAAGAAGCACTAGGTGAA
Source organism: uncultured Rhodospirillales bacterium (assembly GCA_913055885.1). Classification (GTDB taxonomy): domain Bacteria; phylum Pseudomonadota; class Alphaproteobacteria; order Rhodospirillales; family CAJXLG01; genus CAJXLG01. The sequence continues at coordinate 3,498 of CAJXLG010000127.1, read as the reverse complement.
CGAGTCATGGAAAGCACCGCCGCAATGCCCCGCCCCGAGCTTTTGCAGGTGGCCGACGGGGTCGCCCGCGAGAAGGGCATCGACCGGGAAGAGGTCTTCGTGGCCATGGAGTATGCCATCCAGAAGGCCGGCCGGTCGAAATACGGGACGGAACACGACATCCGCGCCACCATCGACCGCAGGAGCGGCGAGATAACCCTCGCCCGCTACATGGAGGTGGTGGAAGACGGGGAAGTGGAGGACGAGCACCTCCAGATCCCCCTGAGCAAGGCCCGGCGCAAGAATCCCGAGCTGTCGGTGGGGCAGTACCTGGTGGACCCGCTGCCGCCCATCGATTTCGGGCGCATCGCCGCCCAGACGGCCAAGCAGGTGATCGTCCAGCGGGTGCGCGACGCCGAGCGCGAGCGCCAGTACGAGGAGTACAAGGACCGCGTCGGCGAGGTCGTCAACGGCCTGGTGAAGCGGTCCGAGCTGGGCAACCTCATCGTGGACCTGGGCCGGGCCGAGGCCATGCTGCGCCGGGACGAGATGATCCCGCGCGAGATCTTCCGCAACGGCGACCGGGTGCGCGCCTATATCCTGGACGTGCGCAAGGAGCCCCGCGGCCCGCAGATCTTCCTGTCGCGCACCCATCCGCAGTTCATGGCCAAGCTCTTCACCCAGGAAGTGCCCGAGATCTACGACGGCATCATCGAGATCAAGTCGGTGAGCCGTGATCCGGGGTCGCGCGCCAAGATCGCCGTGGTGTCCAATGACAGCTCCATCGATCCGGTGGGCGCCTGCGTGGGCATGCGCGGCTCGCGCGTCCAGGCCGTGGTGAGCGAGCTTCAGGGCGAGAAGATCGACATCATCCAGTGGTCGCCGGACCCCGCCACCTTCATCGTCAACGCCCTGGCGCCCGCCGAGGTGACCAAGGTGGTGCTGGACGAGGAGGCCCAGCGGATCGAGGTGGTGGTCCCCGACGATCAGCTCAGCCTGGCCATCGGCCGGCGCGGCCAGAACGTGCGCCTCGCCAGCCAGCTCACCGGCTGGGACATCGACATCCTCACGGAGGCCGAGGAATCGGAGCGGCGCAACGAGGAGTTCCGCGCCCGCTCGCAGCTCTTCATCGACGCCCTCGACGTGGACGACGTCATCGCCCACCTGCTGGTCACGGAAGGTTTCACCTCCGTGGAGGAGGTGGCCCAGGTGGCGCCCGACGAGCTCACCGCCATCGAGGGCTTCGACGAGGACGTGGTGGAAGAGCTGCAGGAACGCGCCCGGAGCCACATCGCCGAACGCGACCGCGAGGCGGAGGAGAAGCGCCAGAGCCTGGGTGTCGAGGACGGTGTCACGGCGCTTGACGGCATCAGTCCGTCGGACCTGGTCCCGCTGGGCGAGAGCGGCATCCGCACCGTGGACGACGTGGGCGATCTGGCGCGCGACGAGCTCATCGAGATCGTGGGCGAGGACCGCATGAGCCAGGAGCGGGCGGACCGCATCATCATGGCGGCCCGCGCCCACTGGTTCGAGGACGAAACGACGGACGAGAGCGAGGCGGCCGAGGCGTGACCGGAAACGGGGGGCAGGAAGACCGGCCGGAGGACCCGAAGACGCCGCTCAGGCGGTGCCTTGTCACGGGCGAGTCGCGCCCCAAGCCGGAGCTGGTGCGCTTCGTCATCGATCCCGAAGGCACCGTCGTGCCGGACGTGGCCGAAGAATTGCCGGGCCGGGGTTTGTGGTTGTCGGCCAGCCGTAGTATGGTGGAAATGGCCGGCAAGCGGAAAGCTTTCGCCCGGGCCGCCCGCCGCAAAGTGACGGTGCCCGAGGGGCTGGCGGACACGGTGGCCCGGCAGCTTGCCGCCCGCTGCGTGGAAACGCTGGGCCTCGCGCGGCGCAGCGGGCAGGCGGTTTCGGGGTTCGAGCGCGTGGCCGAGCGCCTGCGCGGCGAGCGCGCCGGCGCGGTGTTCCAGGCGGTGGACGGGGCCGTGAACGGCCGGCGCCGGATCCGGGGCCTTGCCGCGGACGCCCCGGTGGTGGAGGTGCTCACCGCGGCGGAACTGGGGCAGGCCATGGGGCGCGAACGCGCCGTCCATGTTTTCGTCGGCCCGGGGCGTCTGGCTGAACGGCTGCGGATCGACGGGCAGAGGCTCGCCGGATTCCGGGACTTCCCGGAAACGGCGGACGGATCATTCACGGCCGGCCCTGGGCCGGCGGACGAACGAACGGGATCGTAATCGAACGCTATGAGCGAGACGAAGGACAAGGACCAGAAACTCTCGCTGTCCGACCGGGGCCGTCTCTCCCTCAAGAAGAGTGTGGAGACGGGTCAGGTCCGTCAGAGCTTCTCCCATGGCCGCTCCAAGGTGGTACAGGTTGAGCGGCGCAAGAAGCGCAACGTTCAGCAGGGCGAAGGCGACCAGGGCGCCGCGGACCAGGAGAGCACGCAGGGCGAGCAGCCGGCCGAGGCCGCCGCGCCGTCCCAGGCGGAACCCGCGGCCGAGGCGGAGGCCCCCGAAGCGGAGGCGCGCGGCCCGGCCAAGCGCAGGCCCACCACACAGGGCGGCGGGGCTGCCCGTGGCGGCGAGGAGCGCGGCAGCGACGGCCTGACGCCGGCCGAGCGCGAGGCCCGCCTGCGGGCGCTGGAAGCGGCGCGCCAGGAAGAGGAGCGGCGCCAGGCGGAGGCCGAGGAGAAGCGCCGGCGCGCCGAGGAAGAATCGGCCCGCGAAGAGGCCGCCCGGCACGACGAGGAGGCGGAAGCCGCCCGTCAGGCCGCCGAGGCCTTCGAGGCCGAGCGCACCGAGACGGAGACGGCGGCGTCCGCCGCGGAAGAGGCGCCCGTCGAGGCGCCGGAAGCATCCGAGGAGGCGGCGCCCGCCGCGGAAGCTCCCGCCGCCGGGGAAGCCCCGGCAGAGACGGGCGGCGAACCGGCCGCCGAGGCCGGCGAGGCCGAGGCGGAGGAAGAGGCCCCGGCGGAAAGCAAGAGCGCCGGCAAGGAGGCCAAGAAGAAGGGCGGCGGCAAGCCGGCGCCCGCCAAGCCCGGCGGCACCAAGACGGACCGTGGCGCCAAGAAGGCCGACGGCCGCCGCCGTTCCGGCAAGCTCTCGGTAACCGCCGTCGGGGCCGATGGCGAAAGCGAGGATCGTGGCGGGCGCAGCCTGTCCGCCGCCAAGCGCCAGCGCGAAAAGCAGAAGAAGCAAAGCCGCGGCGGCAAGCAGCCGGAAGCCCCACACAAGGTCGTCCGGGAGGTTACCATCCCCGAAACCATCACGGTCCAGGAACTCGCCAACCGCATGGCGGAACGCTCCGGCGACGTCATCAAGGCCCTCATGCGCATGGGCGTGATGGCCACCATCAACCATCCGGTGGATGCCGACACGGCGGAGCTGGTGGCGGTGGAATTCGGTCACACCCCCAACCGGGTGTCCGACGCCGACGTGGAACTGGGCCTGGAGGGCGAGGCCGACACGGAGGCGGAGCTGCAGTCGCGGCCGCCGGTGGTCACGGTCATGGGCCACG
>CAJXLG010000126.1 GCA_913055885.1 uncultured Rhodospirillales bacterium | reverse complement strand
ACCTTCGAGGGGCCGGCCATGTCCATCAAGGCCGTGAACTCCCTGTCCCACTACACGGACTGGACCATCGGCCACGTGCACTCCGGTGCGCTGGGCTGGGTGGCACTCGTCAGCTTCGGCGCCCTGTACTACCTGGTGCCGGTGCTGTGGGGCCGCCAGCGCCTGTTCAGCATGCGCCTGGTGAGCTACCACTTCTGGATCGCCACCGTGGGCATCGTGCTCTACATCACGTCGATGTGGATTTCCGGCATCATGCAGGGTCTGATGTGGCGCGCCTATGATGACGGCTTCCTGAAGTACTCCTTCATCGAGACGGTGGAAGCCATGCATCCGTTCTACGTCATCCGTGCGGGCGGTGGCGTGCTGTTCCTGATCGGCGCGCTGATCATGGCCTACAACTTCTACCGCACCATCAAGGGCCACGAGCGGGCCGAAGCGGCCGAAGGGGCTCCGGCCACGGCCGCCGGTGCGCAGAGCTAGGAGGAGGAGCGCCATGTCTCTGGTCAACCATCACGCAAAACTGGAAAAGAACGCCATCCTCCTCATGGTGGCCATCTTCATCACCGTCATCATCGGCGGGCTGGTGGAGATCATGCCGCTGTTCACCATCAAGTCCACCATCGAGCCGGTGGGCAACGTGCGGCCCTATTCGCCGCTGGAACTGTCCGGGCGCAACATCTACGTCCGGGAGGGCTGCTACCTCTGCCACAGCCAGATGATCCGGCCCTTCCGCAGCGAGCGGGAGCGCTACGGCCACTACAGCCTGGCGGCCGAGAGCATGTACGGGCACCCCTTCCAGTGGGGTTCCAAGCGCACGGGCCCGGATCTGGCGCGCGTGGGCGGCAAGTACTCCGACGAGTGGCACGTCGCCCACCTGAAGGATCCGCAGTCGGTGGTGCCGGAATCCGTCATGCCGGGCTACAGCCACCTGGCCGACACCAGGCTGGACTACGGGAACATCCAGGAGCACCTGGAGACCCTGAACGTGGTGGGCATGCCCAACCCCAAGGAGGGCGTGGACACCATGTACAGCCAGACCATGGTGGAAAAAGCCAAGGCCGACCTGGAAAACCAGGCCAGGGGGAACAACGCCAAGGGCATCCGGAGCCGCTATCCCAAGGCGGTCATGGGCGATTTCGACGGCAAGCCGAAGACCATTACCGAAATGGACGCCATGGTCGCCTACCTCCAGATGCTGGGAACCCTTGTTGACTTCACCAGCTGGGAGAAGGGGCTCAACAAGACGGAGAAACAAGAAAAGCTCTGGCGCTAGGCCCTGGAGGATGCTGTGATCGAGATCTACGAATTCCTCCGTTCCTTCTGGGTCGTTTGGTTGATGGTTCTCTTCCTGGGGATCGTCGCCTGGGCGTTCTGGCCCTCCCACAAGGAGGGCCTGGAGCGCCACGGGCGCATCCCCCTGGAAGACGACGAGAACGGGGAGCAGTAGCCCATGGCGAACGTGGAGAAGGACGAGGTTTCCGGTCAGCATACGACCGGACACGAATGGGACGGGATCAAGGAGCTCAATTCACCGCTCCCGTCCTGGTGGGTCTGGGTGTTCTACGCCACCATCATCTGGGCCATCGCCTATTGGATCGTCTATCCGTCGATCCCCTTCGGCACCGGCTATTTCGACGGCCTCACGGACTGGAACGCGCGTGAGGTCCACGAAAAGCAGATGGCGAAGATCGCCCAGCACAAGGAGCAGACGTGGCTCGCCCAGTTCCGCGAGGCGTCGGTGCAGAAGATCGCCAAGGACGACGAGCTTCGCCAATACGCCATGAAGGGCGGCGAGGTGATCTTCGGCGACAACTGCGCCCCCTGCCACGGCACCGGCGGGGCCGGCAACCCCGGCTTCCCCACCCTGGTGGACGACGCCTGGATCTGGGGCGGCAGCCTCAAGCAGATCAAGCAGACCGTCACGCACGGCATCCGCAACAGCGACGCGCAGTCCCGCGCCTCGCAGATGCCGGCGTTCGGCTGGATGTCCGAGAAGAAGCAGAACGCCATCGCCGAGTACGTCGCCGGGCTGGCCAAGGGCAACGCGCCCGACGGGGCCGGCAAGAAGGCGTTCGAGACCAACTGCGCCACGTGCCACGGTCCCGATGGCGGTGGCATGACGCAGATGGGCGGCCCGCCGCTCAACGACCGGATCTGGCTGTGCCCGGGCCGCGGTACCTGCGTCCCGGAAATCAGCGCCAAGCAGCATGTGTTGCGCCAGATCCAGAATCCCAAGCACGGCAACATGCCGGCCTGGGGCAACCGTCTGAGCGATGCCGAGATCAAGCAGGTGACCGTGTGGGTCCATGCCCAGGGTGGCGGCCAGTAACGGCCACGCCCGGCATCATCCGGTTCACCGAAAGGGGCCGCCCCGCTCGGGCCGAGCGGGGCGGCCCGCTTTTTTCCGGCCCACCCCCTTTCAAGGACGCGTGGATTGATATAAATTAGGAAAAATTCATATGGACGGCCCCCGCCGGGCGGGTGCGCCGTGACCGCCCCGCGGGGCGGCCATGACGGATCCAGCCCGGTTCTCGCACGGACTCGATGGGCTGCGTTGGCCTGCGCCGTGCCGATTGCGAGGAGAAGGCCCGCAGACGATGCTTCCCCATCTTCAAGGGGCTTCGACGTGGCAGGCGGCCGGCGCAGGCCAACCCTCCGGGCGCCGGTGGCGTTGGCCCAGTCGGCGTCAAAGCGCTTGCCCGATGGAGGAGCATCGGGCGGCGCGCTTTTCCTGGCCTGTGCCTAACGACACCGGCGCGCAGCGATCGACTCCATGCGAGAACCGGGCTAGGCTTCCCGACGGCGGGGGCCGATGCCACATTCGGGGTGGCATCGGGCGACCATCGGGAATACGGGAAGCACGAGATCATGGCGACTTCAGGCAACAGCGGCGGACAAAGCAACCCCGCCAATGCCCCCCTCTACGAAACCCCCAAGAAGGTCTATCCGCGGCGCATCGAGGGCTTCTGGCGCCGCGTCAAGACCACCGCGCTCACGGTTCTCCTGGGCATCTTCTTCGTCGGCCCCTGGATCCCCTGGCCGCGCGAGGGCATGGCCCCCGACCAGGCCATTGTCCTGCACATGGCCGGCCGCCGGGCCTACATCTTCGGCATGGAGTTCTGGCCCCAGGAGGTCTACTACATCACCGGCCTGCTGGTGATCGGGGCCGTGGGCCTCTTCCTGGTGACGGCGCTCTTCGGCCGCATCTGGTGCGGCTTCACCTGTCCGCAGACGGTGTGGACGGACCTGTTCCACTTCATCGAGCGGTGGATCGAGGGCGACCGCAACAAGCGCATCAAGCTGGACCGCCGGCCGTGGCACGCCCCCGACCGGCTGTGGCGCAAGGCCCTCAAGCACGCCATCTACCTGGTCATCGCCGTGCTCACGGCGACCACCATCGTGCTTTACTTCAACGATTCGCCCACCCTGCTCGGGCGCATCGTCACCCTCCAGGCCACCACCGGCACCTACGCCGTGCTGGCCATCTTCACCGTCTTCACCTATCTCCTGGCGGCGCTGGCCCGCGAGCAGGTGTGCATCTACATGTGCCCGTGGCCGCGTTTCCAGTCGGCCATGTTCGACGAGCACTCGCGCATCGTCACCTACGAGGCATGGCGCGGCGAGCCGCGCGGCAAGGCCAAGCCCGGCCAGTCCTTCGAGGGCCGGGGCCACTGCGTGGACTGCGGCATGTGCTGGCAGGTGTGCCCCACGGGCGTGGACATCCGCGAGGGCAACCAGCTCGCCTGCATCGGCTGCGCCCTGTGCATCGACGCCTGCAATTCCATCATGGACCGCTTCGGCCTGCCGCGCGGGCTCATTACCTACGATTCCATCTACAACCAGCAGGTCCGGTCCGAGGGCGGCGAAGAGGAGAAGGTGCCCTTCTGGCGCGCCCGCACCATCGGCTACACGGCCGTTCTGGCGGCGGTGGTGGCCCTCATGGGCTACGCCCTCATCACCCGGCCGGCCATGAGCCTGAACGTACTGCACGACCGCAGCCCGCTCTTCGTCCGCATGGCCGACGGCGACATCAAGAACGGCTACACCTTCAAGATCATGAACAAGAGCGACACGGACCGCGCCTACCGGCTCGCCGTGGAGACGCCGGAAGGCGCCACCATGCGGGTGGTGGGCCACCCGGTGAACGACGCCAAAACGGCCGCGGAGCTTCCGGTGGAAGAGGGCACCGTGGGCAGCTTCCGGGTTTTCGTCCGCGCGCCCCTCGGCTCGCTTGACGGCGAGGCCACGGATGCGGACTTTGTGCTCACGGACCTGGAGACCGGGAACAGGATCCACTACGAGGGCCTGTTCTCCGGCCCCCGACGGTAACGGCACGCGGGGCGGGGCGGGGCCCCGCCCCGTCCCCCCGATACACGGAGGCAAGGCACCATGGCCAAGAAGCACCGCCGCTCCGGCTGGTGGTATCCGTGGCTCTTCGTCGCCTTTTTCGCGGTGGTCTTCGCCGCCAACGGCATCATGATCTATCTGGCGGAGGCGACCTTCCCGGGGCTGAGCGCCGAGGACGCCTACCGGACGGGCCTCGCCTACGACAAGGCCCTGGCCGAGGCGAAGGAACAGAAGAAACGCGGCTGGTCCACCGATCTCAGGGTGGAAACGGGGGCGAGCCGCACCGGCCACCTCACCCTCGACGTCACCGGCAGGCAGGGCGACCCGGTGGCGGGCCTCAAGGTGCGGGCGCGCGTCCGCCGCCCGGGCAACGCGGAAAAGGATTTCGACGTCACCTTCCACCAGACGGAAAAGGGCCGCTACGTGGCCGACACCCGCTTCCCCGACACGGGGCAGTGGGAGCTGCTCGTGGCCGCCGGGCGGAAGGAGCGGGTCCTGTACCGCACGATGCGCGACGTGGTGATCGACTGACGGCGAACACGCGGCATGGCCGACTGCCACCACTGCGGCACCCCCGTCCCGCCCGACGGGCCGGCCGCGCCCGACTTCTGCTGCCAGGGCTGTGCCGCCGCCTATGATCTGGTGCGCGGCCTGGGGCTGGACGCGTACTACCGCCGCCGCTGCCTCGATCCCGACGCCAAGCCCCTTCAGCCCGAGGACGATTCCACCACCGACTACGCCCTGCACGCCCACACCGACGACGAGGGCGTGAGCACCCTCCACCTCATGGTGGAGGGGCTGCACTGCGCCGCCTGTGTGTGGCTCATCGAATCGGTGCTCACGCGCCAGCCCGGGGTGGTCTCGGCGCGCGTCAACATGACCACGCGCCGGCTCACCCTGCGCTGGCGGGCGGCGGAGACCGACGCCAACACCCTGGTGCGCGCCGTCACGCGCATCGGCTATCGCCTGGTCCCCTACGACCCCGACCAGCTCGCCTCGGAAGGCCGGGCGCGCGAGAAGGAGCTTCTGCGCTGCATGGCCGTGGCCGGCTTCGCCGCGGGCAACGTCATGCTGTTCTCGGTGTCCGTCTGGGCGGGGCAGGCGAGCGATTCCATGCTGGCGGTGACGCGCGACCTGTTCCACTGGATCAGCGCCCTCATCGCCCTGCCCGCCATCACCTACGCCGGGCTGCCCTTCTACCGCTCGGCCGTCACGGCCCTGCGCGCCGGGCGCGCCAACATGGACGTGCCCATCTCCCTGGCCCTCGTCCTGACGGCCGCCATGTCCCTGTGGGAGACCATGCGCTCCGGGCCGCACGCCTATTTCGAGGCGGCCACCATGCTCCTTTTCTTCCTGCTGGTGGGCCGCTACCTGGACGCCCGGGCGCGCGGCCGGGCGCGCGCCACGGCGGAACACCTGGTGGCCCTGGGGGCCAAGGCCGTTCCCGTGGAGGACGAGACCGGGGCGCGGCGCATGCTGCCGCCGGAGCGGGTGGAACCGGGCATGGTGGCCCTGGTGGCGCCGGGGGAGCGCCTGCCCGTGGACGGCACCGTTACCGGGGGCACGGCCGACGTGGACACCAGCCTGGTGACGGGCGAGACGGTGCCCGCGCGCGTGGAACCGGGCGCGCGCGTCTTCGCCGGCACCACCAGTCTCAACGGCGGCCTGCGCGTGACCGTGGCCGCCGTGGGCGAGGGCACGCTGCTGGCCGAGATCGTGCGCATGATGGAGGCGGCGGAGCAGGGCCGGGCCCGTTACGTGGCCCTGGCCGACCGGGTGGCGCGCTGGTACGCGCCCGTGGTGCACGGCCTGGCGCTCGCCGCTTTCGCCGGCTGGCTGCTGGCCGGCCTGCCGTGGCAGGCGGCGCTGCTCATTGCCGTCTCCGTGCTCATCATCACCTGCCCGTGCGCCCTGGCCCTGGCCGTGCCGGCGGTGCAGGTCATCGCCAGCGGCCGCCTCATGCGCCGGGGCATCCTGGTCAAGGCGCCCACGGCCCTGGAGCGCCTGGCCCGGGTGGACACGGCCGTGTTCGACAAGACGGGCACCCTGACGCGGGGTCAGCCCGAGCTGGCGGAGACCGTGGCGCCCGACGATCCGGACCTCGCCACGGCCGCCGGCCTGGCCGCCGCCAGCCGGCACCCCCTGGCGCGCGCGCTGGCCGCCGCCGCGCCGGCCCCGGCCGACTTCGGCGGGGTGACGGAAACCCCCGGCCGCGGTCTGGAGGCGCCGGCCGCCGGTGGCGGCCACTACCGCCTGGGCAGCCGTGCATGGTGTGGCGTGGCGGAGGCGACCGACGCCACGCCGGGGCCGGAACTGTGGTTCCGCCGGCCCGACGGCACGGTGCGCCGCTTCGCCTTCTTCGACGCCCCGCGCGACGACGCCGCCGGGACGGTGGCGGCCCTGCGCCGGCGGGGCCTGGCCGTGGAACTGCTGTCCGGGGACCGCGAGCCGGCGGTGCGTGCCGTGGCCGACGCGGCCGGCATCGACGCCTGGCACGCCGAAGCCTCGCCCGCCGACAAATGCCGCCACCTGGAGGGGCACGCGGCGGCCGGCCGCCGCGTGATGATGGTGGGCGACGGCCTGAACGACGCGCCGGCCCTGGCGGCGGCGCACGTTTCCCTCTCGCCCTCCGCCGCCGTGGACGTCAGCCAGAACGCCGCCGACGTCGTCTTCCAGGGAGAGAAGTTGGCGCCCGTCGCCGAGGCCCTGGCGGTGGCGCGGGGAGCGGATCGCCTGGTGCGCCAGAACATGGGGCTGGCGGTGGCCTACAACACGGTGGTCATTCCCCTGGCCGTGGCGGGGCAGGTGACGCCCCTGGTGGCCGCCGTGGCCATGTCGTGTTCGTCGCTTGTCGTCATCGGCAACGCGCTGCGCCTGAACCGGCTCCGGACGACGGCCTGACGGCCGCGCGCCAGGACATTCCCCACCCACTTGGCGCGTACAATCAATACGTTTTATTGTCGTCCTTCGAGGCTCTTTTTTGAGAAAAGAGCACCTGAGGACGACGATCATACGGCGAATATATCATAATAATCGTCATCTTGAGGTGCTCCGCCGAAGGCGGAGCCTCGAAAGATGATGGTGTGGACGGCTCCCCACTCGGCAT
>CAJXLG010000125.1 GCA_913055885.1 uncultured Rhodospirillales bacterium | reverse complement strand
CCGCCATGATCCTGGGCGAGGCCCTTCGCCAGACGGGCGGATTTCCCGACGACGGCCAAACGCCCGATTAACGCTTTCCGCGAATCGGCCGTCCGGGACGGGCCCGGCTCACCGCCCCTCGCGCCACCACGCCAGCATGAGGGCGCCCAGCAGCAGCGCCAGCGCCACGCCGGCGGGCGGCAGGGGCGTCGAGCGCACGCCCGTCACACGCGCCGCCCGGCCTTCCGGCACGCCCAGCCAGCCGGGGCCGGCGTTCACCGGGCGCGGCCCCGTGCGGCGCACCGCCGGCAGGCCCTCGGCCACCCGGGCCGTGCCGCCGCCGCTCGCCTGCACCAGCGGGGCCAGCTTGTCGGCGGTGGCACGGGCGTCCATGCGTTCCGGCGGGTTGCGCCCGCCCGCCGGGGCGCGGGCCGTGCGCTCGCCGTCCGTCACGGTGTACAGCCCGGGTGCCGTCACGGGCAGGCTGCCCTCGGCGCGGCCGCTGCCCGCGGGCGCCAGGGACAGGCGGCGCTCGTCGCCGCGCGGCCCCGTCACCGTCACCGCTTCCGGCAGTTTGTCCAGGCTGCGCCGGGTGACGTGAAGGCGGCCGTCGCGCACCCGGGCACGCAGGGCCTCGGCGGCGAGGTCGGGCTCCTTCATGAGCCAGTGGAAGAGCCGCCGGTTGAGCCGCGCGTGCGGCCCGCCGCCGGCGTAGCCGCGCGCCCAGAGCCACATCTGCCCCGACAGCAGGCTGGCCACGCGGCCGTCGCCCATCCGGCCCAGCACCAGCAGCGGCCGCCCGCCGGGCCCCGTCATGAGCACCCGGCCGTCCGCCGCGCGCGCCCCGGCCAGCCGGAACCACGGCCCCCAGCGCGGCGGCGCGTCGGCCCCGCCGCCCCTGGGGAGGCCGGCGGTGACGGGATGGCGGCGGCCGGTTTCCGTCCGCTTCGGCCGGAAGGGCGTGGTCACCGTGCCGCCCTCGGGCGGGGCCGGCAGCACATCCCCCAGCGGCGACCGGTACAGGCTGTTGTCGCCACCGTAACCGGCGCCCACGGCCGCCAGCAGGGCGCCGCCGTCCCGCACGTAGTCGGCCACGTTCTTCATGTTGGCCAGGCGCAACACCCCCTGGAGCCGGTAGCGGTCGAAGATCACCAGATCGAAGCCGGGGAGCTTTTCGTTGAACAGCTCGCGCACCGGGAAGGGGATGAGGGCCAGCTCCTCGGTGGGCGTGGGGTCGCGCTTGGCCGGCGAGCGCAGGATGGTGAAGTGGACCAGATCCACGGCCGGATCGCCCTTGAGCAGCCGCCGCCAGGCGCGCTCGCCCGGGTGCGGCTTCCCCGAGATCAGCAGCACCTTGAGGCGGTCGCGCACGCCGTTGAGGGTGAGGGCGGCGCGGTTGTTGGCGGCGCTCACCTCGCCCTCGCGAACCGCCGCTTCCACCGTGACGACGTGCCGGCCCGGGCGGTCCACGGGCACGCGCACGGCCCGCTCGCGCCCGGGGACGAGCCGCGTGCGCATGACGCGCTCGCCGTCCAGGCGCACCGTCGCCGGCACCGCGTCGCGGGCCGCCGGGGCCGGTTTCACGGTGAGCCGCACCCGCACCGTCACCGAGCTGCCCACGATGGCGTAGGCGGGCGCGCCGGTGACGGCGAGGCGCCGGTCCACGGCGCCCGGCGCGCCCGTGATCAGGGCATGCACCGGCGCCTCGCCGCAACAGGCCCGCGCCCGGTCGGGCACGTCGTGCACCTGGCCGTCCGTCACCAGGAAGACCCCCGCCAGCCGGGCGCGCGGGATGTCCGCCGTGGCCCGCTCCAGGGCGCGGAAAAGATGGGTACCGCCCTCGCCGCGCGGCCCCTCGGCGGGCGTGCGCACGGTGCGCACCGTCAGGTGCTCCATGCCGCCCAGGGCCTTGCGCAGGTGGCGGGCCGCCCGGCGTGTCTGCGCCGGCCGGTCGCCGATTTCCTGACTGGGGCTTTTGTCGATGGCCACCACGGCCACGTCGTCCACCGGCTCGCGCTCCGCCACGGTGCCGCGCGGCCCCGCCAGCACCAGGAGCACCAGCGCCAGCGCCATCAGGCGCAGCACACTCCCCGGCGCGCGGCGCAGGAGGCCCGGCAGGGCGGCGGCCACGGCCGCCATGCCCAGGCCCGCCAGCCACGGCCACGGCAGAAGGGGGGCGAAGTGCAGCGACAGGGATTCCATCATGGCGCTAACGCCCCTCAAGCCGTTCCAGGATGGTGTCCACGTGCACCTGGTCCGCCTTGTAGGTGCCGGTGAGGGCGTACATCACCACGTTGACGCCGAAACGCCGGGCCATCTCGCGCTGTGCCTCACCGCCGGGCAGTGTGGGTTCCAGGGGGGCGCCGTCGGGGCCCACGGCCCACGCCGCCGCCCAGGCGTTGCGCCCCGCCAGCAGGCCGCCGACGCGCGCGCCCCGGGCGGCCGGGCGTGCCAGCCACAGGGTGTCGTCGCGCCAGCGCCCGGGCAGGCCGTCCAGCAGGTAATAGGAGCGGCGCAGCACGTGGTCGTCGGGCAGTTCCACCAGCGGCGGCCGGTCCAGGGCGCGGGCCAGCCGGGTCACGCCGCGCGGCGGGCCGTCGCCGCCCACGCCGCCGCGCGTGTCCGCCAGGATCATGCCCCCGTGCGCCAGATAGCGCCGCACGTTGCGCCGCGCCGCCGGCTTCAGGTCCAGGGTCGCCGCCGTCACCGGCCAGTATACCAGGGGATAGAGGGGTAGTTCGGCGTCGCCCGGCGCCACGGCGTCGGGCGGCGCCATCTCCACCGCCGTGCGCCGCGCCAGGAGTTGCGTCAGGCCACGCAGCCCCGCCCGGCTCAGCCGGTCCACGGCGGAATCGCCCGCGGGAATATACGCAAGCCGCGTCTTGAGGGCGGCGGGCGGGGCCTCGTCCGGCAGATCGGCGGCGCCGGCCGGCCCGGGGGCGGCGGCCAGGAGCGCCACGGCCGCCGCGCCCCCGAGGAGGCCGCGCAGGCGGGCGGCGACCAGGGTGTCCGCCAGCAGCAGGACGAAGGCGGCGGCGAAGAGCCACGGCGCCAGGGGCGTCTGGGCCTCCGCCGACGCCAGGTCGCCGCGCGCCACGCCGGGCGGCAGGTCCGTGAGGGCCGCCGGCGCCGGCAGCGTGCCGCCCAGGTTGAGGGCGCGCCGTGTCCCCTCGGCACCGTACAGCCCGGGCGGATGGGCCGGCCCCGGGGTGATGTCCGCCCCCGGGGTGCCGCCCGCCCCCGCCCCGGTAGGGATGGCGGTGGCGGCGGGCCCCGGCGCCGTCAGCCGGCCGCGCCCGTTCAGCACCCGCCGCGGCGCCAGGGGCCCGCCGGCGCCGGCGCCGGCGCCGGCCCCGCCGCCCAGGCGCGTCAGGCGCCGCATCATGTCGGGAAAGACGCCCGACAGGGGCAGGTCCGACCACGCCGGCCCCGCCGTCACGTGCACCAGCACCAGCCGCCCCCTGCCCATCTTCCGGGCCGTCACCAGGGGCGTGCCGTCCTCCAGCCGCGCCCACACGGTCATGTCGGCGGCGGGCTCGGCGAGCACCTGGCGCTCCACCGTCACGTCGCCGGGGGCGAGGCCGCCGAAGGGGCTGTCCGACGGGAAGGGCGCCAGGGACATGGGCTCCGTCCACGACACCGTGCCGCCCAGGCTGCGCCCCTGGCGGCGCAGGGCGACGGGCAGCAGCGGATCGGGCCGCGCCGCCAGCCGGGGCCCGGCGAAGCGCACCAGCACCCCGCCATCGCGGACCCACTTCCCGAGCCGCTCGCGGGTGGCGGCATCGAGGCCGGCGACGTCGGCCAGCACCAGCACGGACAGGCCCGAGAGGCCGTCCGTGGGCGATTGGGGCCGGCGGATGACGGCTTGCGGCCCCAGGGCGCGCGCCGTGTAGTACAGGGGATCGAGCAGGGGCTGCGGCGCCACGGCATCGCGGCCGCCGGCCACCAGTCCCACCGGCCGGCGCTGCCAGCGGGCGTCCAGGAGGGCCACGCCGCCGGCCCCGGGGCGGTCGGCCAGATCGAGGCGGGCGGCGCGGTTGGCCGCCTGCACCGGCAGGGCCAGGGTGGCCGTGGCCGAGGCCGCCCCTTTGTCGAAAGCCACCGTCGTGCGCCCCAGGACGCGCCCCTCGGAATCGCGCGCGACCATCGTGTGTTCGGCGGCGGGCCCGGCGGCGCGCGCCACGCTGACGCGGAAGCCGTCGGCCGTGCGCCGGGGCGGCCGCACGAGGGGCGCCGGCCGTCCGGCGGTGAGCACCGTCAGGGCGCCCAGGCGCTGCAGGGTGCCGGCCAGGTCGCGGGCCGCGCCGGCGGCGTCGTGGGTCAGGCCGTCGCTCACCCACACGGCGTGCGCCGGGCCGTCCAGCTTCGCCACCCGGTCCGCCGCGGCCTCGCGGTCCACGGGCCACGGCTTGGGCGCCAGGGCGCGCAGGCGGCGGCGCACGGCGGCGGGCGTCGCCGGTTCCGGCGGCGGCGCGGCGCTTCCGTCGGGGCGCGGCGCCGTGGTCACCAGCACCACGGACCGCCCGGCGCGCTCGGCGCGGCGCGTCACGGCGACGGCCGCCCCCAGGCGGCGCCCCCAGTCGGCGCCCGCGGCCCAGCCGTCGTCCACCACCAGCACCACGGGCCCCTCGGCGTACAGGGCCATGCCGCCGCGCAGCACGGGCTGCGCCAGCCCCAGGATGATGAGGGCGGCCGCCGCCAGGCGCAGGGCGAGCAGCCACCACGGGGTGCGCGCCGGGGTCTCGTCGCGCCCCGTCAGGCCGGCCAGCAGGCGCGCCGGCGGGAAGGCCACGCGCCGCGACGGCGGCGGCGTGAAGCGCAGCAGCCACCACAAGGCCGGCAGCACGGCGAGGCCGGCGAGCACCCACGGCGCCCCCAGCGCCAGCGGCCCGGCGATGCCGGTCATCCGGCGCGGCCCTCCAGGGCCTGATAGAGGGTGAGAAGGGCCGCCTGCGGCGGCTGGTCGGTGTGGTGGACGGCGAAGCGCCAGCCGGCGGCGCGCGCCACACCTTCCAGGCCGGCGCGGTGATCGGCCAGGCGCCGGGCGTAGGCATCGCGCACGCCGGCGACGCGGCGCACCAGCTGGTCGTCCCCCGTTTCCGGATCGACGAAGTGCACCCGGCCCTCCCAGGGCAGGCTCTCCTCGGCGGGGTCGAGCACCTGCACCAGATGGCCGCGCACGCCGTGGCCGGCGAGCCGGCGCAGGCCATGGGCCACGTCTTCCACGGGGGCCAGGAAATCGGACAGGAGCACCACCTCGGCGTGGCGCGGCACGGCATCCCCCTCCGGCCAGCGATGGCCGGGATCGTGCGCGTCCAGGGCGGCGGCCAGGCGGGTGGCGGCGTCGCGGCCGCTGACGGGCTGGCGGCCGCCGTCCAGGAGGCCCGCGCGCTCGCCGCCGCGCCCCAGCAGCGCCGCCAGCGCCAGGGTGAGGAGGGTGGCGCGCTCGCCCTTTTCCGGCCGGTCGCGGGCGCCGCGCCAGGCCATGGAGGGCGACGCGTCGCGCCACAGCCACACCGTCTGCGCCGCCTCCCATTCCGTCTCGCGCACGTAGACGTGCGGCGAGCGCGCCGTGCGCCGCCAGTCGATGCGGCGCACGGGATCGCCCGGCTGATAGCGCCGGAACTGCCAGAAGGCGTCGCCGGGCCCGGCGCGGCGGCGGCCGTGGACGCCCTGGGCCACGGTGGCCGCCACCCGGTCCGCCGCCACCAGCAGGGGCGGCAGGGGCGCGGCGAGGCGTTCGGCCGACGGGGCGTCGGCGGGGGCGTTCAGGGCAGGACGCTGCACAGCCGGTCCAGCACTTCCGTCATGGTCACGCCGTCGGCGCGCGCCGTGTAGGTGAGCGCCATGCGGTGGCGCAGCACGGGCCGGGCCAGGGCGCGCACGTCGTCCACCGAGGGCGCCAGGCGGCCGTCCATGAGCGCCCGGGCGCGCACGGCGAGCATGAGGGCCTGGCCGGCGCGCGGCCCGGGCCCCCAGGCCACCAGGCGCGGCACGTCTTCCAGATGGCTTTCCTCGGGCCGGCCGGCGCGCACCACGTCGAGGATGGCGTTCACCACCGTCTCGCCGGCGGGGATGTGGCGTACCAGCGCCTGCGCCGCCATGAGCTCGTCGGCGGAGAGCACCTTCTCCGGCCGCGCCTCGTCGGCGCCGGTGGTGTTGAGGAGCATGGTGTGCTCGGCGTCGCGCTCCGGATAGCCCACTTCCACCTGCATCAGGAAGCGGTCAAGCTGCGCCTCGGGCAGCGGATAGGTCCCCTCCTGCTCCAGCGGGTTCTGGGTGGCCAGGACGTGGAAGGGGCGCGGCAGGTCGTGGTAGTGGCCGGCGACGGAGACCTGCTGCTCCTGCATGGCCTGGAGGAGCGCCGACTGGGTGCGCGGGCTGGCGCGGTTGATCTCGTCGGCCATGAGGAGCTGGGCGAAGACGGGGCCCGGGATGAAGCGGAAGTGGCGCCGGCCGTCCTCCGATTCCTCCAGCACCTCGGAGCCCAGGATGTCGGCGGGCATGAGGTCGGGGGTGAACTGCACGCGGCGTTCGTCCAGGCCCAGCACCGTGCCCAGGGTCTCCACCAGCCGCGTCTTGCCCAGGCCGGGCACGCCGATGAGCAGCGTATGGCCGCCGGCCAGGATGGTGATGAGGGTCTGGTCCACCACGTCGGGCTGGCCGAAAATGACCTGGCCCACGTGGCGCCGGGCCTCCATGAGCCGCGCGCCCAGGTGTTCCACCTGGGCCTCGGGATTGGCGGTATCGACGGCGGCGGCGTGCGCGGTCACGGGCGGACCTCCAGCATGGCATGTCGGGCTTTACCCCTACCACGCCCCGCGCCGCCAAGGCAAAAGGCGGGTGGGATCGGGCCGTGGCGTCCTTCGAGGGTTTTCCTTCGGAAAACCACCTCACGACGACGGGACTTTAAGTATAGCAATCATAGATCGTCATCTTGAGGTGCTTTTGCCTCGGCCAAAGCCTCGAAAGATGACCCGGCGCGCCGGTGGCCCAGAGGGCGCCGGCACGTGGCAACACGCCACCTTGCCGCAACCGCCCGGGGAGTCTACCCTGCCCTTCGTCCACCATCCGGCCGGGAGGCTCCCATGCACGCCACCCTGCGGCTGCGCGGCGACCAGCTCAGCGCGGAAAGCGACCACGACCGTCAGGCCATTCCCCTCGACGACGTGCGCATCAACGACTGGCTCCGGCGCTACAACAAGGCGGTTTTTGCCAACCTCCCGGAAACCCTCCTGGCCGTCGGGCGGGAACTCTTCGACTGGCTCAACGAAAACGGCTGGGCCCAGAAGTGGCGCGACGGCACCGGCGAGCGGCGGCTGGCCATCGTGGCCGAGGGCGATTCCGGGCGCGACCAGCGCCTCCTGGCCCTGCCGTGGGAGATCCTGGCGGACGACGGGGGCCATCTGGCGGGGCACGCCGTCCAGCCCCTGGTGGTGACGCGGCGGCTGGGCGCGGCGGGCACGCCGCGCGCGCCGCAACACAGCGACCTGCAAGCCCTGTTCATGGCGGCCGCGCCCGAGCGTCAGGTGGACCTGGATTACGAG
>CAJXLG010000124.1 GCA_913055885.1 uncultured Rhodospirillales bacterium | reverse complement strand
GGCCCGGGTCAAGGGCGGCCCGATCCTTTAGGATCGGGCCGTCGCTTTGCGATGCGCGCCGACGGCGCGCACCCTTGACGCGGGCCGGGGCCGGTGCTTTGTCCCGCGCCGGCCGGCGAGGGAAAGGAAAAGAAATATGCCCTCGAAAGAAGAGCGGATGTCGGGCCGGAATCAGGCGCGGCTCGCCTCGCCGTCCTGCGCCTCGAAACGCGGCACCCGAATCTGGTCCTTTTTCTGCTCGGCCTGCCACAGGTCGTACTGCATCTGCTGGCGTAGCCAGCTTTCAGGTGTACCGCCGAAGCCCTGCGAAAGGCGGATGGCCATGTCGGGCGAGATGCCGAGCCGGCCGTTCAGGAGCATGGAAAGGGTATTGCGCGAAACGCCCAGCCCTTCGGCGGCCGCCGTGACCGTGAGTCCCAGGGGCTCCAGGCACTGGCGGCGGATGACTTCTCCGGGATGGGGCGGATTGTGCATCGGCATGGGGCTATTCCTTCAATGATAGTCCAGGTAATCAACATCCACGACATCGTCGCCTTCGAACCGGAAAATCACCCGCCAGTTGGCGCGCACCGTGACGGCCCAGAAGCCGGCATATCCGCCCTTGAGCGCATGAAGCCGAAAGCCCGGCAGGTCCATGTCCTCTGGCGCTTCTGACGCGTCCAGTCGGGCAAGGATATCCCGGAGGACCTGCCGGTGTTCCGGATGAACACGGCTTTCGTCGCCCCGTTCGAAAAACCGTTTAAGGGCGCGGCTTTTGAAATGCCGGATCATACCGGAGTGTAATATGCTCTATTACAGGAACGCAAGCTCGTGGGCTGAACCTTCGAACCCCGATCCCCGCCGCCCTCTATCCGCGCTCTTCCCATCTCTTTTCCTTTTCCCTCGCCGGCGCGGGAAAGGAAAAGAAACATCTCGAGCAGGCGCCGCCGTATCAGTCCGGCGCCCCGGCCGGGTCGTCGTCCTCGGCCCAGTCGGCCGGCGGTTCGGGAAGGCGTTCCAGCCATTCCTCCAGGGTGCGCACGTGGCCCGCCTCCTCCTCGGCCATCTCCGCCGCCAGGGTCGCCACGCGGGGTTCCGAGGCCCGATCCGCCACCAGGCGGTAATAATCGTACCCCTGGCGTTCGCTCACCAGCGCCTGGCGCACGGCGTGCCACGCCGTCATGCGGTAGTGGCTTTCGTCCTGCGCCGCCGTCTCCGGCGGTTCCTCGGCGTTCGGCCAGCGCAGGTCCCACGGGGCCAGGTCGGGCAGGTTGTGGCCGCTCGCCTTGTCCTTCACGTCCCGGGCGTGCAGGCGCGAGAAGCCGGCCATGCGCCGGAAAAGCTCGGCCACCTCCGTGTTGTTGTGGACCATCATGGCGTCCGCCAGCTCGTCGTAGCGTTGCGCCGCGTCCTCTTCCAGGGCGATGGCGTGCACCAGGAATTCGGGCAGGTCGTCCAGCCCGCCCACGGTCTCCCCCTGCCGGTCATCGGCCGTCATAGCACGAACTCCCTGTCCAAATCGGCCATCCCGGCGGTGGCCTCGGGGGCCGGGGCGTAGACGGGCCGCCGGCCGTGATAGAGCACCCCGGCGTTGAAGCCGTCGTCCGTCTCCAGGACGCGCTGTGCTTCCACCGGGTCCTCGGTGGGGGTGAAGGCCTCGCGGCGCACCGTCTTCTTCCAGTCCTTCTGCTCCGGACGGTAGGTGACGCACGGGCTGAGGACGTGCAGGAAGGCGAGGCCGGGATGGTTCACGGCCTCCACCAGCATGTGGGTGAGGGTCTGCGGGTCGCCTGTGAAGGCACGGCCGATCCAGTTGGCGCCGCTGATGAGCGCCAGGGACAGGGGATGGAAGGGCTCCACCCCGGGCCCCTGGGGCGTCAGGCGGGATTCCGACCAGTCCGGCTCCGTGGTGGGCGACGCCTGCCCCTTGGTCATGCCGTAGACCTCGTTGTCCATGACGATGTACACGAGGTCCACGTTGCGCCGGCAGGCGTGCAGGAAATGGTTGCCGCCGATGGAAAAGCCGTCGCCGTCGCCGCCCGCGGCCAGGACGGTAAGCTCCGGCCGCGCCAGCTTGAGCCCCGTCGCCGCCGGCAGGGCGCGGCCGTGAATGCCGTGCAGGCCGTAGACGTTGAGATAGCCGGGCAGCCGCGCGGCGCAGCCGATGCCCGTGACCACGGCGGTGTCCTCCTGGGCGATGCCCATCTGCGCCAGCGCCTTGGTGATGGCCGTGAGCACGGCGAAATCGCCGCAGCCCGGGCACCAGACGGGCTTCACGTCGGACTTGTAGTGCTTCGCCTCGCGGGTGACGGTCCTGGTGTCGGGCGCGGTCATGGCGCTGCTCCCTCCTTGAGGGCGTCGGCGATTTCGCCCGGGCGCAGGGCGAGGGGGCCGGGCCGGTTGAGACAGCGGACGTCGGCCGGCAGGTCGTACCAGGCGCGCAGGTAGCGGTGGAACTGCGCCCCCTCCGTCTGTTCCACCACCAGCACGCGGTCCACGCCTTCCAGCGCCGCCGCCAGCCGTTCCGGCTGCGCCGGCAGGAGCAGCCGCAGGGAGATGACCCGCACGGCGTGGCCGTCGGCGCGAAGACGGTCGGCCGCCTCGCGCACGGCGCCGGTGACGCTGCCCCAGGTGATGATGGCGGCCGGGCCGTCGCCTTCCACGTCCGCCCAGAAGGCGCCGTAGTCGAAGACCTCCAGCTTGCGCCGGCGCTTGTGGAGCTGCTCGGCATGCACCTCCGGCAGGGTGGAAGGCGCGCCGCTGGCGTCGTGCTCCAGGCCGTCGGCGGTGTACATGCCATTGGGCGTGCCGGGCAGGGCCATCGGGGAGACGAAGTCCCCCGTCACGGCGAACCGGCGATAGGTCCCGGCGTCGTCGGGCGCCGCCGTGCGGCGCGCCGGCACGTCCGGCGCCGCGCCCGGCGCGTCGAGCACGGCGCGCGCCTGCCCCATGAACTGGTCCGACAGCACCACCGTGGGCACCTGAAGCGCCTCCGCCAGGCGCACCGCCCATTCCGTGGTGGCGCGGCAGTCGGCGATGGCGTTGGGGGCCACGACGACGTGCGGCGCGTCGCCGTGCATGCCGGAAAGGGCGATGTCCAGATCCGCCTGTTCCGACTTGGTGGGAATGCCCGTGGAGGGGCCGCCGCGCATGACGTCCACCACCACGGCGGGGGTCTCCGTGGCGATGCCCAGGCCGATGCCCTCCGTCATGAGGGCGAAGCCCGGCCCGGCCGTGGCCGTCAGCGCCGGCACGCCGCCGTAGCCGGCGCCCAGCACCATGTTGATGGAGGCCAGCTCGTCCTCCGCCTGCACCAGGTTGCCGCCCAGCTTCTCCAGGCGCGGCGCCAGGTATTCCAGAACGTCCGTGGCGGGCGTGATGGGATAGGCGGCGACGAAGCGCACGCCGCCGGCCAGGGCGCCCAGGCCCGTCGCCTCGTTGCCGCTGACGTTCCAGCGCGTGCCCTCCGCCGGCGCCGTCTCCGGCGGCGCCAGGGCGTGGCCGTTCTCGTGCTCGCGCGCTTGGGCGAAGCCGGCCTCGATGGCGGCGCGCGCCGCCGTCAGGGCCGCCTCGCCCTTGCGCCCCAGGGCGCGGTTGACCACGGCGTCCACGGCGGCGCGGTCGATGCCGGCGATGCCCGCCGCGGCGCCCAGCGCCACCATGTTGGCGCGGCCGCCGTCGATGCTCTTGGCCGTTTCCTTCAAGGGAAGGTCGCCCACCGTGGGCCCGTGCGCCACCAGCCCCTCGGGCACGGCCCCCTGGGCCGGGTCGGCCAGGATCAGGCCGCCGGCGTCCATGGGCAGTTCCGCCAGGAAGCGGGTGACATTCTCCCAGTCGATGGCGACCAGGAGGTCGATGCGGTCATCCGGCGCGCCCACCGGATGGCGGGCGAGACGCAGGAAGGCGGCGGATTCGCCGCCCCGGATCTGCGGCCCCATGGAGCGCGTCATGAGGCCGTAGTGGCCGGCGCGGCCGGCGGCGGCGAGAAGCATCTGGCCCGCCGTCATGACGCCGGCGCCGCCGGAACCGGTGAAAGCGATGGAGAGGGAGGCGGAAGCCATGGTCCCGTTCTGGTGCAGGGGCGGGTGGATGCCGATCCTTCGGCACCGCGAAACATTCCTTACCCTCACATAACCGCCCGCGCATGCCGTTTCAACACCACAGGCGTAGGGCCTTTGCCATCCGCCGCCGGCCGCAATGTCATGATTTGTTTGCAGGAAAGGCGTTGAGGCAAAGGACTTTCAATGACATGCTCACGCGAAATCGCCTTGAGCATGCACCCCGGGGTCCGGAACCGGGGATACAGCACAGGGGGTGGCAACGGTTCCGGCGGCGGGGTTCCGGACCGCCACATGGACGAGGAGGGGAAATCATGAAGCTGGTGCGAGCGTTCGGGGTCACCGCGCTTTGCCTGGCGGCCGCCGCGTGCGGCAGCACGGCACAACTGGACAAGCTCAAGGACACCGACATCGGCAGGGACGATTTCACGGACTATCTCGCCGTGGAATATCGTGACCTGGCCCAGTCGGAACGCGACCAGTACGACTGGATCGATCAACAGGTGTGGGCCAAGAAGGGCCTGAAGG
This sequence comes from uncultured Rhodospirillales bacterium, assembly GCA_913055885.1. Classification (GTDB taxonomy): domain Bacteria; phylum Pseudomonadota; class Alphaproteobacteria; order Rhodospirillales; family CAJXLG01; genus CAJXLG01. The sequence goes on along the minus strand of CAJXLG010000124.1, from coordinate 2,977 downwards.
CGGCGCGCGGCGATCTGGTCAATCCGGAAATGCCGGATGACTGGGACATCCCGCGTGACGAGCGCAAGCCGCTCACCGAGGCCCGGCGCAAGCTCATGAAGGCCCTGCGCGACAACGGCCGCAAGGAGGCGCCGGCCGAGGCCGCCACCGCCCAGGTGATGTACGACTGCTGGGTCGAGCAGCTCGAAGAGGGCTGGCAGACGGAGGACATCGCCGCCTGCCGCGACGACTTCTTCGCCGCCCTGGAGATGCTGCGCGGCGAGATGCGCGAGGACAAACAGAAGGCGGAAAAGGACATGGTCCTGCCCAGCAAGCTGGTCTTCTTCGCCTTCGACAGCGCCGAGCTGAAGCCCTCCGCCGAAAAGGTCATCAAGCAGATGGCCAAGAAGGCCGACGAGCTCGATTACGAGGTCATCGACTGCGTCGGCCACGCCGACCGCGCCGGGCCGGCGGACTATAACATGGCGCTCTCCCTGCGGCGCGCCGATGCCGTGGCGGAGGCCCTGATGGAGGCCGGCGCGCCCGAGGACATGGTCGCTGTCTCCGCCCGCGGCGAGGAGGAGCCCCTGGTCCCCACCGACGACGGGGTGCCGGAGCCCCAGAACCGCCGCGTGCGCATCCGGTTCCGGTAGAGCCGGAACGGGCAGGGAGTACGCCCACGGGGCGTGTGGCGCGGGGGGCCGCCGGCTCCCCGCGCCGCTTCATTCCGGTCCCGGGTTGCGGCGGCCGGCCGGTCTTGCCATGTTCCGGAACAGCCCGTTGAACCGTCGAGGAGGCAACGCCAGCCGTGAGCCAGGAAATCCCGGACCGTCCCCCGCGTGAAGAGGCCGAGGCGGCCGTGCGCACCCTGCTGCGCTGGGCGGGCGATGATCCCGCCCGCGAGGGGCTCCGCGAAACGCCGGAGCGCGTGGTGCGTGCCTACGAGGAATGGTTCGCCGGCTACGACCAGGACCCGGCCGACATCCTCCAGCGCACCTTCGAGGAAGTGGACGGCTATGACGAGATGGTGGTGCTCAAGCACATCAGGTTCGAATCCCACTGCGAGCACCACATGGCCCCCATCCTGGGCTGCGCCCACGTGGCCTATCTGCCGCGTCATCGCGTCGTGGGCATCAGCAAGCTGGCCCGTGTGGTGGAGGTCTTCGCCAAGCGCTTCCAGATCCAGGAAAAGATGACGGCCCAGATCGCCAACACCATTAACGACGTCCTCCAGCCCGAGGGCGTCGCCGTGGTGATCGAGGCGGAGCACCAGTGCATGACCACCCGCGGCGTCCACAAGCCCAACGTCACCATGGCCACCAGCCGCATGCTGGGCGCCTTCCGCGACAACGCCTCCACGCGCCGGGAGTTCCTGCACATGATCGGCAACCCGGCGCCGTCGCCGACGTGAAAAGACAAAGTCGGGAGGGTGCACGCTGCGGCGTCATGTTTCGAGGGTGCGCCCCTGGGGGGCGCACCACCTCAACATGACGGGAAGGACGGTTGGCGGACACAAGGAGGCTTCCTTGATCGTCGTGTTGAGGTGCTCTTTCCGGAGGAAAGAGCCTCGAAACACGGCGCCCGCGACGGGCGTTGGCCCCCCTCATGACGGGGGTTTGGGGGATGGGGATGCGTAACCGATTGAGACGGGACACGACGGCATGAACGGCGACCCCTTCGATCTCGGGGCGGAAGAGCCCGAAGCCGGGCCGCCGGCGCCCGGCGCCCCGGCCGCCCCGGCGACCTACCTGGACGCCCTCAACCCGGAACAGCGCCGCGCCGTGGAGACCACGGAGGGGCCGGTGCTGGTGCTGTCGGGGGCGGGCACGGGGAAGACCCGGGTGCTCACCACGCGGCTGGCCCACATCCTGGCCCAGCGGCTGGCGCGGCCCCACGAATGCCTCGCCGTCACCTTCACCAACAAGGCCGCCCGCGAGATGCGCCATCGGGTCGCCGAGCTGGTGGGCGGCATGGCGGAAGGCGTCTGGCTGGGCACCTTCCACGCCCTGGGCGCGCGCATCCTGCGCCGCCATGCCGAGCAGGCGGGCCTGGGCGACGCCTTCACCATCCTGGACGACGATGACCAGAAGCGCCTCGTCAAGCAGCTCCTGGAAGCGGAGAACGTGGACACCAAGCGCTGGCCCGTGCGCAACGTCCTGGGCGCCATCCAGCGCTGGAAGGACCGCGCCCTGGGGCCCGACGGCGTCCCCGACGACGAGGCGGAGGGCTGGCTCGTGCGGCTCTACCGGCAGTACCAGGAGCGCCTGCGCACCCTGAACGCCGTGGACTTCGGCGACCTGCTGCTGCTCCCCGTCCACCTCTTCCAGCAGGACCCGGACATCGCCGCCGAGTACCAGCGGCGCTTCCGCTACATCCTGGTGGACGAGTACCAGGACACCAACGTGGCGCAGTATCTGTGGCTGCGGCTCCTGGCGACGGGCCACCACAATCTGTGCTGCGTGGGCGACGACGACCAGGCCATCTATTCCTGGCGCGGCGCCGAGGTGGCCAACATCCTGCGCTTCGAACACGACTATCCCGACGCCGCGGTGATCCGGCTGGAGCGCAACTACCGCTCCACGGACCGCATCCTGGAGGCGGCGTCGCACCTCATCGCCCACAACGACAGCCGCATGGGCAAGCGCCTGCACGCCGAGACGGGCGCCACCGGCCCCGGCATCCAGGTGCGCGCCGTGTGGGACGGCGAGGCGGAAGCGCGCGTCATCGGCGACCTCATCGAGGAAGAGCGCCGGGCCGGCCGCTCCCTGGAGGAGATGGCGGTGCTGGTGCGCGCCGGCCTCCAGACGCGCGAGATCGAGGAACGCCTCATCGTCCTGGGCACGCCCTACCGCGTGCTGGGCGGCCCGCGCTTCTACGAGCGCCAGGAGATCCGCGACGCCCTGGCCTACCTGCGGGTCATCAACCAGCCCGCCGACGACCTGGCCTTCGAGCGCATCGTCAACGTGCCCAAGCGCGGCCTGGGCGCCGCCGCCCTGCG
>CAJXLG010000123.1 GCA_913055885.1 uncultured Rhodospirillales bacterium | reverse complement strand
CGAAAGGCCCATGACCCCGAAGATCTCGCCCTCATGGACGCTGAAACCGGCGTCGCACACGCCCACGGTCTGGCCCGTGTCCTCGAAAATCTGATCCTTGTCTTTCCCCTCCTGGAGCTGGCGGTACGCCTCGTCGGGGTTGCCGCCGAAAATCTTGTATATGTTCTCTAGCACCAGCTTGTCGGTCATGGGAACCCGGTCCGGTGAATGGTGTGGTAGCGACGCCGGCGCCGCGTGCCGGAATGCCCCGGAGGCACGCCCCCCGGCCGGCGTTATGATCACGCCCATCGAGCATCGAACCGCAAGAAAGGTCAAGGGGCATTGCAAAAAATCGGTCAAGCGCGGCCCCGCCGGGGGCTTGCATGGCGCGGCCGGCGCCGCCTATTTCCTGCCCCGGCAACGGGTCATCGACGGAGGACAAGGCATGCCCCGGGGAGCGGCTACCTGGTTCGGCCCCGAGCTGCACGACGACGGTGTGCGGTTCCGGCTGTGGGCGCCGCGCGGCGAGCACGTGGCGCTGCTCGTGGGCGCCGGCGACGCGGCCGAATACACCATGACGCCCACGGGCGACGGCTGGTTCAGCTGTTTCGTCCCCGGCGCCGGCCACGGCACCCGCTACCGCTTCCGGGTGGACGGCGGCCCGGCCGTGCCCGACCCCGCCAGCCGGCGGCAGGCCGACGACGTGCACGACGCCAGCGTGGTTGTGGCCCCGGACCGTTATCGCTGGGCGCACGGCGGCTGGCGCGGCCGGCCGTGGCACGAGGCCGTTTTCGCCGAGGTGCACGTGGGCACGGCGACGCCCGAGGGCACCTTCGAGGGCCTTCGGCAGCGCCTGGACCATTACGTGAAGCTGGGGGTGACGGCCATCGAGTTGATGCCGGTGGCCGACTTCCCGGGCCGGCGCAACTGGGGCTACGACGGCGTCCTGCCCTTCGCCCCGGACGCCGCCTACGGCACGCCCGGGGACCTGAAGCGCCTGGTGGACACGGCGCACGGCCTGGGCCTCATGGTCTTCCTGGACGTGGTCTACAACCACTTCGGCCCCGACGGCAACTACCTGCACCTTTACGCCGGGGATTTCTTCACGGACCGGTTCGACACACCGTGGGGCTGGGCCATCAACTTCGCCCGGCCCGAGGTGCGCCAGTACTACGTGGAGAACGTCCTGCACTGGCTGGAGACCTATAACCTCGACGGCCTGCGCCTTGACGCCGTGCACGCCATATTCGACGATTCCGGAACCCACATCCTGAACGAGATCGCCCGCGCGGTTCACGACCGACCGGGCGACCGGCGCCACGTCCACCTGGTGCTGGAGAACGACGACAACGCGGCGGGCTTCCTGGGCGACGGCGGCGACCGCTACCGGGCCCAGTGGAACGACGACTTCCACCATGCCGCCCACGCGGTCGCCACGGGCGAGACCTTCGGCTACTACCAGGACTACGCGGCCGACCCGGTGGGCGATCTGGGCCGCGCCCTGGCGGAGGGATTCGTCTACCAGGGCGAATACTCGCCGTTCCGCGGCCGCCCGCGCGGCGACTCCACGGCCGGCCTGCCCCCCACACGCTTCGTCAACTTCCTCCAGAACCATGACCAGGTGGGCAACCGCGCTTTCGGCGAGCGGCTGTCCGTGTTGTGCCCGCCGGAGCGGGTGCACGCCCTGCAGACGGTGCTTCTGCTGGCGCCGCAGCCCCCCCTTCTGTTCATGGGGGAAGAGTGGTTCTGCAAGCGGCCGTTCCGCTTCTTCTGCGACTTCCACGACGAACTGGCGGACGCCGTGCGCCAGGGCCGGCGGCGCGAATTCGCCGACTTCCCCGGCTTCCAGGACGAGGCGGCGCGCGCCGCCATCCCCGATCCCAACGCGCAGCAGACCTTCGACGAATCGCATCCCGACTGGGCGGCCCTGAAGGACCCGGCACACGCCGCCTGGCGCGATGCCGTGAGCCGCCTTCTGTCGTTGCGGCACCGGGTCATCGTGCCCCTGATCGAGCGGCTGGACGGCGCCGCGCGGGTGGAACGGCCGGACGATCGCGCCCTGCGCGTAACGTGGCCGGTGCAGGGCGGCGGCGATCTTGTGTTATTGTTCAACGCCGCCGACGGCCCGGCCGGACCCGTGGAGCGGCCCGCCGGCACCCTGCTCACGGCGACCCGGGCGGGCACGGAGGCCGCCCTGGCGCGCGGCCGGCTGCCGGAATGGACGGCCGCCTGGTTCTGTCCCGAGCCGTACACGTAAGCAAGGGGAGCCTCCATGACGCCACCGCCCTATCCGCGCGCGACGGTTCGCCTGCAGCTTCACCAGGGCTTCGGCTTCGACGCGGTGCGCGACCTCGTGCCGTACCTCGCCCGGCTGGGGGTGAGCCACGTCTACGCCTCCCCCTTCCTCATGGCGCGGCCGGGCTCGGGGCACGGCTACGACATCATCGACCACAACCACTTCAACCCGGAGATCGGCGACGAGGCCCGGTTCGACGCCATGGTGGAGACCCTGCACGCCCACGGCATGGGGCTCCTCATGGACTTCGTGCCCAACCACATGGGCATCGGGGCGGCCGACAACGGCTGGTGGCTGGACGTGCTGGAGTGGGGGCCGGTGTCGCCCTTCGCCGGCTTTTTCGACATCGACTGGGAGCCGGCGGAGCCCACCCTGCGCGGCAAGGTGCTGCTGCCGCTCCTGGGCGATCACTACGGCGCCGTTCTGGAGCGCGGCGAACTGCCGCTCCGTTTCGACGCCGAGGAGGGCTCCTTCTCCGTCTGGTACTACGAGCACCGCTTCCCCATCGCCGTGCGGCACTATCCCGTCATCCTGGACGAGGCGGTGCGCGCCGATCCCGGGTTGCGCGAGGTGCTGGGCCGGCTCATGGAGGACTTCAAGGCCATCGGGCGGGGCGGCAACAGCGCCCGCGAGCAGGCCGTCAAGCGCCGCGAGGCGGCGGACCTGAAGCACCGCCTGGCCGACCTCTACCGCGAGGACGAGCGGGTGGCGCACGGCATCGACGCGGCGCTCGCCGCGTTCAACGGGACCCCGGGCGAGCCCGCCAGCTACGACGCCCTGCACCGCCTGCTGGAGCGCCAGGCCTACCGCCTGGCCTTCTGGCGGGTGGCGTCGCACGAGATCAACTACCGCCGCTTTTTCGACATCAACGACCTCGCCGCCCTGCGCATGGAGGATTCCGAGCTGTTCGAGCTGGCGCACCAGCTCATCTTCCGGCTCATCGCGCAGGGGAAGGTGCAGGGGCTCCGCCTGGACCACGTGGACGGCCTGCGCGACCCGGCGCGCTATTTCGAGCGCCTCCAGGACCGCGCCGCCTACGCCCTCCTGGAGGCGCCCAACAAGGGCGAGGAAACGGGCCCCGACCAGCCGCGCGCCCGGCTCGACCAGCCGCTGTGGATTCTCGTCGAGAAGATCCTGGCGCGCCACGAGCACGTGCGGCCCGAGTGGACGGTGAGCGGCACCACGGGCTACGACTTCCTGAACCTGGTGGGCGGGCTCTTCGTGGACCCGTCGAGCGAGGCGGCCTTCACGGACTTCTACGCCCGCTTCGCCGGGGTGGAGGAGAGCTTCGACGATATCCTCGTCAATTCCAAGCGCCGCATCATCGGCGACGTGCTGGCGGGCGAGATGAACGTCATCGCCAACCAGTTCAACCGCCTCGCCAAGCAGAGCCGGGTCAGCCGCGACTACGCCCTGCCCGCCCTGCGCCGGGCGCTCACCAACGTGGCGGCGTACTTCCCGGTGTACCGCACCTACGTCACCGCCAACGGCTGCGCCGACGCCGACCGGCGCGACATCGACTGGGCCGTGGGGCGGGCGCGCAAGAACGCCGAGACCCAGGACGTCTCCATCTATCAGTTCATCCACGACGTCCTCACCACGGACATCCTGGGCGAGAAGCGGCGCGGCTGGCGGCGCGGCGACGTGGTCCAGCTCGCCATGAAGTGGCAGCAGTTCACGGGCCCCGTCACCGCCAAGGCCATGGAGGACACGGCCTTCTACCGTTACGCGCGGCTGGCGGGGCTGAACGAGGTGGGCGGCGAGCCCGACCGCTTCGGCGTCTCCGTGGCGTCATTCCATCAGGAGAACAGGCGGCGGCTGAAGGAGCATCCCTTCAGCCTGGTCACCACCGCCACCCACGACCACAAGCGCGGCGAGGACGTGCGGGCGCGCATGGCCGTGCTGTCGGAGCGCCCGCGCGACTGGATGCGCCGGGTGCGGCGCTGGGCCCGGCTCAACGCCGGCAAGCGCAAGCAGGTGGACGACAGGCGCGCGCCGTCGGCCAACGACGAGTATCTGTTCTATCAGACCCTGGTGGGCGCCTGGCCGCTGGACCTTTCCGTGGAGGACGCCGAGGGCCTTTCCGCCTTCGCCGACCGCATGGTGAATTACATGCTCAAGGCGGCGCGCGAGGCCAAGGTGGACACCGCGTGGACGGCCGTGAACGGCGACTACGAGACGGCGCTGGAGACCTTCGTGCGGGCGGCGCTGAACCCCAGGCGGGCGCGCGCCTTCCTCAACGACCTGACGGCCTTCGTGGACAGCGTGGCGCCCACGGCGGCGGTGAACGGCCTTTCTCAGGTGGCGCTGCGGCTCACCAGCCCGGGCGTGCCGGACCTCTATCAGGGCACGGAGTTCTGGGACTTCACCCTGGTGGACCCGGACAACCGCCGCCCCGTGGATTTCGCCGCGCGGGCCGAGGCCCTGGAGGCCATCGACGGCGCCCCGGCGGACGCCGCCACCGCCGGCACGCTTCTGGAAAGCTGGCGCGACGGACGCGTCAAGCAGTACCTCATCCACCGGGTGCTGGACTTCCGGCGCCGGCATCCCGACCTTTTCGCCCGGGGAAGCTACGAGCCGCTGACGGTCACGGGCCGGCACGCCGACCGGGTGGTGGCCTTCGCCCGCCGGGGCGACGACGGGGCGCTCCTGGTGACGGTGGCGCCGCGCCTGGTGTCGCCGCTGATGCGCGCGGGCGCCGGCGTGCCGCTGCCCGAGGGCTGGGGCGACACGGCGGTGATGTGGCCGGACGGCGCCGGCGCGCGCCACGACCTCCTGACGGGCGCCCGGGTGACGCCCGACGAGCAGGGCCGCGTCCCCCTGTCGGACCTCCTGGCGACCCTGCCCGTGGCGGTGGCGGGATAGGCGGGCCGCGGCGATGTTGCGCCCTGGCGGCCCCCGTCCTTAAGATACGGAAACACAGCGGCCGGCGCGCGGGAGAAACGGCATGGCGGACGCCCCCCGGTACGAGCACGATTTCTATGCGTGGACGCAGGATCAGGCGGCCCGGCTGCGGACGCTCAAGGGGGATAATCGGTTCGACGTGGACCACATCGCCGGGGAGATCGCGGACTTGGGGGCCAGGGACCGGCGGGCGCTAGCCAATACCATCGAGGTGGTGCTGGAACATCTGCTCATGCTCGCGGCGAGCCCGGCGACGGCCCCGCGTCGGCACTGGCTGGACGAGGTGGACAACCACCGCCGCGCCATCCGTGACATCCGCGACGATTCCCCGAGCCTCCCCGACCGGATCGACCTCGCCCGGGCGTGGCAGCGGACCGTCCGCGCCGCCAACCGCAAGCTCGCCCGTTACCAGGAACCCACGGTGGATGCGCCGTCGGCGTGCCCGGTGACCATCGACGCCCTGGCCGACGACGCGGTGGAACCCGAAACCCTTGTGGCCCCGGTGGCACAAGGGCTTGACCCCCGGACCTGAGGGACCGGGCCGGCCGCCGACACATCCGGCGGCCGTGATGGCACCCCCCTCTTCGTCGTCTTGAGGTGCCGCGCCGAAGGCGGAGCCTCGAAAGACGCGGCCCCACGCGTCACCTTTTCCTTCTGTCAAAATCTTTTTCCTGCGCTCGCCGGCCGGCGCGGGACAAAGCACCGGCTCCCGCCCGGGTCAAGGGCAGCTCCAGGGGAGAAACGGGTTGACCTTGATCCCGCAAACTCGCATAAGAACGTTCAAATTTTCCTCGGCAGAGAGGATGGCGCCTCCCTCCGGGCAAGCAGCCGTTGACCCGCGGACCGCGGCGGCGCCGGCCCGGATGAGGCCGGGAAGGGTGCGCCCGACGACGAAAAAATATTCACGAAGGGTGGAAAATATGAAAAAAGTCCTTGTAACAGGTGGCGCGGGCTATATCGGGAGCTGCGTTGTCGAAAAGCTCCTGGAGAGAGGCCATCATCCTGTCGTCTTCGATACATTCTTTTGGGGATACAGCCCGGTTGAAGCGTATCGTTCCCGGGCGACCTTCTACGAAGGCGATGTCCGCAACAGCCGTGATATTGTCCACGCGCTTCAGGGCTGTGACGCCGTCATTCATCTGGCCGGTCTGGTGGGGGCCCCGGCGTGTGACAACAACCCGCTGGCGCACTTCACGACAAATGTTGAGAGCACGAACACCCTCATCAATTGCATGACCGACCCGGAGGTTGGTCTTGTACGGGATTTTGTGTATTGCTCTTCCTGTTCAATTTACGGAAACGTTGCGGGGATTTATGACCAAGTGGATGAAGACACCCCCTTCATGCCCCTTTCAAGTTACGCCGATGGCAAAATAAAGGCCGAGCGAATCATTTTCGACAAGGCCAAGGCCATTCCCCACTTCACGCCCACGGTCCTGCGGCTGACCACGATTTTCGGCTGGTCCCCCCGGCCGCGCCTCGACCTGGTGACCAACCTCTTTGCGCACAAGGCCTTGAACGAAGGCAGAATCACCATTTTCGGCAATGGCCTGCAATACCGCAGCCTGATTCATGTGTGGGACGTGGCCGACGCCTTGGTACACGCCCTCGACACGCCGCGTTACCTGCGCGACCGGCAGGTCTTCCATGTGGGCGAGGAAGAAAACAATGTGACGCTGCGCTGGTTGGCCGAAAAGGTAAAGGAATATGTCCCCGGAACCGAGGTCGAATATTCCTCCGAGGTCAGCACGGATCGGCGCGACTATCAGATAAACTGCCAAAAGATAAAGAACGCCCTGAACTGGCGGGCGTCTTACAGCGCCGAGGCCGGGCTCAAGGAAATGGTGGAAAAGCTTCGCGAGGGTAACATCAACCCGGATGCGCCGGAATGGCGTAACAACGGCCACAATTACCAGTAACCATGGCTGGACCTCTATCATGGCTGATCCTGCCTCCGCTGCGAGTTACGTCAAGGTCGCCGCGCCCAACGTCAATCAGGATGACCTGGATGCCGTAAGCGAAAGCTTGGTTTCCGGGCGGCTGACGGCCGGCCCCAGGGTGGCCGCTTTCGAAGAGGCGTTCGCGGCGTATGTGGGCGTGCGGGAGGCGGTCGCCGTGAACTCGGGAACGGCGGCCCTGCATGCGGCGCTCGCGGCGGCCGGCGTGGGCCCCGGTGACGAGGTGGTGGTCCCGGCGCTCACGTTCTTTTCCACGGTGACGGCCGTGATCCACGCCGGTGGCGTGCCCGTCTTTTGCGATATCTCCCTGGACAATTTCTGCATGGACCCCGGTGACCTTTCGCGCTGCGTGACGCCGCGCACCCGGGCCGTCCTGCCGGTCCACTATTTCGGCCACGCCGCCGAGATGGAGGCCATCAAC
>CAJXLG010000122.1 GCA_913055885.1 uncultured Rhodospirillales bacterium | reverse complement strand
GAAAAGGCCGTCATCACCGTCCCCGCCTACTTCAACGACAGCCAGCGCCAGGCCACCAAGGACGCCGGCCGCATCGCGGGCCTGGAGGTCGAGCGCATCATCAACGAGCCCACCTCCGCCTCGCTGGCCTACGGCCTGGACAAGAAGAAGTCCGGCACGGTCGCCGTCTTCGACCTCGGCGGCGGCACGTTCGACATCTCCATCCTGGAGATCGGCGACGGCGTGTTCGAGGTGAAGTCCACCAACGGCGACACCTTCCTGGGCGGCGAGGACTTCGACCAGCGCGTCATCGACCACATCGCCGACGAGTTCAAGAAGGAGCAGGGCATCGACCTGCGCCAGGATCGCCTGGCCCTCCAGCGCCTCAAGGAGGCGGCCGAGAAGGCCAAGGTGGAGCTCACCTCGGCGCAGCAGACGGAGATCAACCTGCCCTTCGTCACGGCCGACCAGAACGGCCCCAAGCACCTCAACATGAAGCTCACGCGCGCCAAGCTGGAGGCGCTCGTCGATGATCTCATCGACCGCACCATCGAGCCCTGCAAGCGCGCGCTCAGCGATGCCGGCGTGAAGGCGTCCGACATCGAGGAGGTCATCCTGGTGGGCGGCCAGACGCGCATGCCCAAGATCCAGGAAAAGGTGAAGGAGTTCTTCGGCCGCGAGGCCCACAAGGGCGTCAACCCGGACGAGGTGGTGGCCACCGGCGCCGCCATTCAGGCCGGGGTGCTCCAGGGCGAGGTGAAGGACGTCCTGCTCCTGGACGTGACGCCGCTGAGCCTGGGCATCGAGACCCTGGGGGGCGTGTTCACGCGGCTCATCGACCGCAACACCACCATCCCCACCCGCAAGAGCCAGATCTTCTCCACGGCCGAGGACAACCAGACGGCCGTTACCATTCGCGTCTTCCAGGGCGAGCGCGAAATGGCCGAGGACAACAAGCTCCTCGGGCAGTTCGACCTCCAGGGGATTCCGCAGGCGCCGCGCGGCGTGCCGCAGATCGAGGTCACCTTCGACATCGACGCCAACGGCATCGTCCACGTCTCGGCCCACGACAAGGCCACCGGCAAGGAGCAGAGCATCCGCATCCAGGCGTCGGGCGGCCTGTCCGAGGACGACATCCAGACCATGGTCCACGACGCCGAGGCGCACAAACAGGAGGACGAGCGCAAGCGGGAGATCGCCGAGCTCAGGAACCAGGCCGACACCCTGATCCATCAGACGGAGAAGAACCTCCAGGACTACGGCGATCAGGTGCCGGGCGATCTCAAGAGCCAGCTCGAGGGCGAGATCCAGGCGCTGCGCGACGCCCTGGAGAAGGAAGACCAGGACGAGATCAAGAGCAAGATGGACACCCTCAACCAGTCCAGCATGAAACTGGGTGAGGTGATGTACAAATCCGCCCAGGAGGAAGGCGCCTCCGGCGGCGGGGCCGAAACCGGCGGCGGCACGGCCGGCGGCGGCTCCAGCGACGAGGGCGTCGTCGACGCCGACTTCGAGGAAGTGGACGACGACAAGAAGAACCAGTGATCCGGTGCCCCGCCCGGGGCCTGGACTTGCCGACGACCATGCGCCCCGGCGGGTCGAGACGCCCGCCGGGGCAGGCCGTTACAGAGGTCCACCGTTATGGCGAAACGCGACTATTACGAAATCCTCGGGGTCAGCCGCGACGCATCCGGCGAGGAAATCAAGAAGGCGTATCGTAAACTCGCCCTGAAGTACCACCCCGACCGCAATCCGGACGATCCGGAGGCGGAGCAGAATTTCAAGGAGATCAGCGAGGCCTACGAGGTCCTCAAGGACGATCAGCAGCGGGCCGCCTATGACCGCTACGGCCACGCCGCGTTCGAGCAGGGCGGCGGGCCCGGTGCCGGGGCCGGCGGCTTCGGCTTCGGCGGCTTCGATTTCGGTGGTGGCTTCTCCGACATCTTCGACGAGATGTTCGGTGAGTTCATGGGCGGCGGCCGTGGCCGCGCCACGGGGCGCGGATCCGATCTGCGCTACAACATGGACATCACGCTGGAAGAGGCTTTCAGCGGCAAGAAGACGGACATCCGGGTGCCCACCTCCGTGAGCTGCGATGCCTGTAACGGCAGCGGCTCCAAGGAGGGGGCGCAGCCGGCCAACTGCCAGACGTGCGGCGGTATCGGCCGGGTGCGCGCCACGCAGGGCTTTTTCACCGTGGAGCGCACGTGCCCCACCTGCGGCGGCGCGGGCAAGGTCATCCGCGATCCGTGCGAGAAGTGCGGCGGCGCCGGCCGCCAGCGCGAGGAACGCACCCTCACGGTGACCATCCCCGCCGGCGTGGAGGACGGCACCCGCATCCGGCTCGCCGGCGAGGGCGAGGCCGGCGTGCGCGGCGGGCCGCCGGGCGATCTGTATATTTTCCTGGGCGTCCGGCCGCACCGGCTGTTCCAGCGCGACGGGGCCAACATCTATTGCCGGGTGCCGGTGCCCATGACCACGGCGGCGCTTGGCGGCAGCATCGAGGTGCCCACCATCGACGGCTCCAAGGCCAAGGTGACCATCCCGGCCGGCACCCAGACGGGGCAGCAGTTCCGCCTCAAGGACAAGGGCATGACCATCCTGCGCTCCAGCGCGCGGGGGGACATGTTCGTCCAGGTGAACGTCGAGACGCCCGTCAACCTGTCGAAACGCCAGAAGGAGCTTCTGGAGGAATTCGACCAGGCGGGCAAGGCGGATGAGGACCACAGCCCCGAATCGACGGGCTTCTTCGCCAAGGTGAAGGAGCTGTGGAACGATCTGACGGAATAGGCACTCGTCAGGGCGGGGGGTCCGGGGGGAGCGCCCCCGGTCCCCCCGGGTCCCCTTTTATTTTCCCTTTTTCCCCCTGGGTTCGGCGTTAACGGGGTCCTCCGGCCAGTCGTGCCTGGGGTATTCGGCGCGCATCTGCCGCCGCATCCGGGCGTAGGCATCCTGCCAGAACTTCGCCAGGTCCCGCGTCACCTGCATGGGCTTGCCGCCGGGATCCAGGAGGTGCAGGGCGAGCGTTCGGGTGCCGCCCAGGATGGTGGGCGTCTCGGCCGTGCCGAAGAAGGTCTGCACCGGCGCCCGCAGGGCCGGTTCGTCACCGGAATAATTGACCCGGACCCGCATGCCGTTGCCCAGGGTGACGTGCGACGGCACCAGGCGGTCCAGTTTCTGCTGCTGCTCGGGGGTGAGCAGCCCGGCGAGCAGGGCCGCCATGTCCGTGCCTTCCAGGGCTTCGGGCGTCCGCGCGTGTCCGGCGAAGGGGGCGAGCCAGGTTTCCAGCCCGTCCATCAGGGCCTGGTCGGAAAGGTCCGGCCAGGCGTCCGGGTCCTCGTCCGGTAATCCGCGCACGAACGCCACCCGGTCCTGAAGCTGGCGGGCGGCCTTGGTCCACGGCAGGGCCGACGGGCCCCGGTGGCGGATGCCGTCCATGAGGGCGGCGGCCACGTCCCCGGCGGGCGGGTCGTGCAGCTTGCTCCAGTCGAGGGCCACGGCGCCCAGGCGCTTCACCCGGTAGCTGGTTACCTTCTCGTAACGCGGGTCCCAGACCACCTCGTCGGCCTCCCGCACCATCTCGGGCAGGGTGGCTTCCAGGTCGTCGCGGCGCACGGGCGCGGCCAGGAGGATGCGGGCGTCGGCGCCGGCGGACGGGTCCAGGGTGGCGGCGGCCAGGGCAGGGTAGCCGGTCAGGGGGTCGGCGGTGGCCAGCGTCGCCCCCTTGCCGCTGGCGAGCTGATAGTGGCCGGGCTTCTTCCAGCGCGGCAGGGCGACACGGTCGGGATAGGCCAGGGCGAGGACCTGCCCGGCGGCTTCCGGGTCGATGGGCCCTTCCGGAACGCCCAGGCGTTTCGCCCGGTCGCGCGCGTTCTTGTTCACCCGGTTCTTCGCCGATTCGTGGACCGGCGTGTCCTCCGGCCCCTGGCCGCCGGCCAGGACCCGCAGGCGGTGGCGCAGGTCGGTGTGGCGGCCGCCGGGGCCGCTGCCCAGGATGTCGCGTTCCTCCAGGAGGGCGGCGACGGCGCACGCCAGGGCGCCCAGGTCGCGTTCCCGCGCCATGAGCCCCATGTGGGCGAGGCGCGGGTGCATGGGCAGCGCCGCCATGGCGTGCCCGTGCCGGGTGATCCGCCCCGCCCGGTCCAGGGCGCCCAGATCCGCCAGCAGGTCGCGGGCCTGCGCCAGGGCGCCGTCGGGCGGCGGATCGATCCACGCCAGATCGTTCGGGTCGTGGACGCCCCAGCGGGCGAGTTCCAGGGCGAGCGGGGCGAGATCGGCGGCGACGATCTCCGGCGGCGGCTGCTGGGGCAGGGCGCCGTGTTCCGCCTGCGGCCACAGCCGATAACAGACGCCGGGGGCCGTACGCCCCGCCCGGCCGCGCCGCTGGTCCGCCTCGGCGCGCGACACCTTCTCCGTGACCAGTCGCGTCATGCCGCTCTGGGGGTCGAATCGGGCGCGGCGGGTGTAGCCGCCGTCCACCACCACCCGAACGTCCTCGATGGTCAGGCTGGTCTCGGCGATGCTGGTGGCGATGACCACCTTGCGCTTTCCTTGTGGAGCCGGAACGATGGCCGCCTCCTGATCCTTCGCCGGCAGGGCGCCGTAGAGGGGATGGATCTCCGTGTCCTTTCCGACGCGACTGCCCAGCGCGCGGGCGCATTCACGGATTTCCCGCTCACCCGGCAGGAAGGCGAGCACGCTTCCGGCTTCGTTTTCCAGGGCCTCCGCCACGGCGCCGGCGACGGCGGCGGGCAGGGCGCCCTTGGGGCGCGGTTGGTGGTGGGTGGTCACCGGGTACGAACGGCCGTGGCTTTCCAAAACGGGCACATCGCCCAAAACGCGGGCAATGGGGGCCGTATCCAGCGTTGCCGACATGACGAGCAACCGCAGGTCGTCGCGCAACGCCCCCTGGACGTCGAGAGTGAGGGCAAGACCCAGGTCGGCGTGCAGGCTGCGCTCGTGGAACTCGTCGAACAGCACGGCCGCCACGCCCTCGAGCGCCGGGTCGCTCTGCAGGCGGCGGGTGAGGATGCCTTCCGTGACCACCTCCACCCGGGTGTGTTTGCCGGCCCTGCGCTCCTGGCGGATGTGGTAGCCCACGGTGCCGCCCACGGATTCGCCCAGCTCTTCCGCCATGCGGCGGGCGGCGGCGCGGGCGGCCAGGCGCCGGGGCTCCAGCACCAGGATGCGGCCGTCGGTCGCCCACGTTGCCCGCGCCAGGGCGAGGGGGACGCGCGTGGTCTTGCCGGCGCCCGGCGGGGCCACCAGGACGGCGGCCTTGCGCGCCGCCAGGGTGGCCGTGACGTCGGGCAGGACGGCATCGACGGGCAGGGCCGCCGCGTCCGTCTCGGCCGGGGCGTCGCTCAAGGCTCAGTGCCGGAAATGCCGCATGCCGGTGAAGACCATGGCGAGGTCCTGCTCGTCGGCGGCGGCGATGACCTCCTCGTCGCGCTTGGACCCGCCGGGCTGGATGACGGCCGTGGCTCCCGCCTGGGCGGCCGTTTTCAGGCCGTCGGCGAAGGGGAAGAAGGCGTCGGAGGCCACCACGGAGCCCACCGTGCCGGCCTGGGACCAGCCGTTCTCGCGGGCCGCCTCCTCGCTCTTCCAGTGGGCGATGCGGGCGGAATCCACGCGGCTCATCTGGCCGGCTCCGACGCCCACGGTGGCGCCGTCCCGGGCGTAAACGATGGCGTTGGACTTGACGTGCTTGCACACCCGGAAGGCGAAGAGCAGGTCGCGCATCTCCTGCTCGCCGGGGGCGCGCTTCGTCACCACCTTGAGGTCCTTTTCCGTGACCACGCCATAGTCCCGCTCCTGGAGCAGATAGCCGCCGGCCAGGGAGCGCACGGTCATGCCGGTATCATGGGCGCGCGGCATTTCACCGGCAACGAGCACCCGCAGGTTCTGCTTGCCGGAAAGGACCTCGCGGGCGTCGTCGTCCAGCCCGGGGCAGATGACCACTTCCGTGAAGAGGCCGGTGACGGCCTCGGCGGCGGCGCGGTCCAGGCGCCGGTTGACGGCCACGATGCCGCCGAAGGCGCTCACCGGGTCGCAGGCCAGCGCCCGCGCGTGGGCGCCGGCCAGGGTGTCCCCCACGGCCACGCCGCACGGGTTGGCGTGCTTGATGATGGCCACGGCGGGATCGTCGAACTCGGCGGCCAGCTCGAAGGCGGCGTCCGTGTCGTTGAGGTTGTTGAAGGAAAGCTCCTTCCCCTGCACCTGCTCCGCCGTGGCCAGTCCCGGCCGGGCCGGCGTGGCCGCATAGAAGGCGGCGTGCTGGTGCGGGTTCTCGCCGTAGCGCAGGGTCTGCTTGAGCTCGCCGGCGAAGGTCCGGCGGCGCGGGAACGGCTCGTTCAGTTCGCCGGCGAACCAGTTGCTGATGGCGGCATCGTAGGCGGCGGTGCGGGCGATGGCCGTGGCCGCCAGGCGCCGGCGCAGATCGCGCGACGTGGCGTTGTCGTGATCGGCCATGTCGGCCACCACCGCGTCGTAGTCCCGCGGGTCCACCACCACGGTGACGGCGTCATGGTTCTTGGCGGCGGCGCGGATGAGGGCGGGACCGCCGATGTCCACGTTCTCGATACAGGTGTCGAAGTCGGCCCCGGATTCCACGGTGCTCTCGAAGGGGTAGAGGTTCACCACCACGAGATCGATGGGCGGAATGCCCATGGCCTCCATCTGGCCGGTGTGGCCGTCGTTGTCGCGGCGGCCCAGGATGCCGGCGTGGACGTTGGGGTGCAGGGTCTTGACGCGGCCGTCCAGGATCTCCGGGAAGCCGGTGTGGTCCGCCACTTCCGTGACGGCGATGCCGGCTGTCGTGAGGGCGCGGGCGGTGCCGCCGGTGGAGAGGATTTCCACGCCGCGCGAATCGAGGGCCCGGGCGAAATCGACAAGCCCCGTCTTGTCGGAAACGGAAATCAGCGCGCGGCGGATGGGGGGTTCGGCCGTGTCGGTCATGGACGCCTCCGGTGATGATCGCGGACCGTCCTGATAGCGCACGCGGGGCGGCGGATTCAACGTTCGCCGGACGGCGATGGTTACCGCATCTGCTGGGCGCGGAACCAGCGGGCCATGCGGGCAAGCCCCGTGTCCAGGTCCACCACGGGCCGATAGCCGGTGGTCTCGCGGAACGGCGAATCGTCCACCACCAGGCTGCTGGTGATGCGGGCAATGCCCGCCTCGCGGCCCGTCAGGCGACCGGCCGTGCGCATGGCGCCCACGGGCACGGGGACGATGCGCGGCTTGCAGCCCAGGGCCCGTCCCAGCCGGCGCACCAGGTCGGGCAGGGTGGGGTCCTCGTCGTCGCGCACCAGGAAGCGCCCGCCGGCGGCGCGGCGTTCGGTGACGGCCAGACGGACGGCCTCGGCCAGGTGGTCCACGCCGAGGAGGCTGCGCCGCGCCGTGATGCGCCCCACGGGGAGCGGCCGGCCCTTGCGGATGGTGCGCATGAGCCGTTCCATGTTGCCCCGCGCGCCGGGGCCGTGGACCACGGGCGGGCGCAGGATCACCGTCTCCATGCCGCCGGCCTCCTGCTTCAGGGCCTCCTCGGCGCGCAGCTTGGACTCGCTGTAGGCCTCGGCCGGGGCCGGCCGGTCCTGGTCCGTGAAGGCGCGCAGGTCGCTCGCCTCGCCCAGCACCTTGACGGTGGACAGATAGACGAAGC
>CAJXLG010000121.1 GCA_913055885.1 uncultured Rhodospirillales bacterium | reverse complement strand
CGCGAGAAGAACAAGCACGTGCACAGCGGCGTGACGGAAAAGGACTTCGTCACATGGCGTGAGGAACGCGACAGCACCCTCAACATGCCACGGCTCATCCTGCCGTCCCTGCAGGTGAACCTGCGCAACGGCAGCCTGCCGCCGGCCGAGGACAACGGCGTGAGCTACGTGAAGATCCCGCTCAACCAGTTCTGAGCCTTAATCGTTGGCGCCGGCGGCGGCCCCGCCGGCGCCCTCCAGGCCCGCTTCCGCGACGGTGCCGGCGCCCGTGGGGTTCTCCCGGCTGGGCGCTTCCGTGTCGTAGGGGCTGGCGCAATAGAGGCCGTAGAGGGTGTTGATGACGCGCTCGGCCTCCTCCCCCGCCAGGGAGTAGTAGATGGTCTGGGCGGAGCGCCGGGTGCGGACCAGGGAATCCCGCCTGAGCCGCGCCAGGTGCTGCGACAGCGCGGACTGGCTCAGGCCGATGAGGCGTTCCAGCTCGCCCACCGACTTCTCGCCGTGCAGGAGCTGACACAGGATCATGAGTCGGTGTTCGTTGCTCATGGCCTTGAGCAGGGTGCTGGCCCGGCGGGCGTTCTCTTCCAGCGTTTCCAGGTCCATGACGCGACCGCCCCCTTACCTGACGCAATGGTTCCGGAAAGAACGCTACCATCTTTAACGAAATCTGAAAACGCCAGCCGCGGTGAGGTCGTTGGGAGGCGGCGCGATGGACATGGCCGGAAACGTTATGATAACGGCTCCGCAAACGCGACACTGCCACGATGCTGGCCTTCAAGGGTGCCGGTGCAGGTCTTGGCCCAGGCTTGGCGAGCGCGGTGGAGGGGCCGGGGATCGGAAGCTTAGGTGATCACGCGAATCCCTGGACAGGATGCACGCCTGAATGATAATCAAAAATAAGCGGCAGACCTCGACAATACGGGTTGGGACAATCACGGGTTGGGATGATCAGCAGGTGGCGGGCGTCGGGAATTCAGACAGGATGCCCCGGTGAATCCTTTGCAGTACTGGGCTGTGTTCTTGAAACGACGCTGAAGAGAACAAGAGGCAAAAATGGCTGATCTCGAAAAAGTAACGACAGACTCCGACGCGTTCGAAAAGGCTGTCGAGGAGACCGTGAACGCTGCCGACCAGCTCGATGCGGTTGATTTGAACAAGGGGATCAGGGGCCCGAAAGAGCTGCGGGATCATCTGCTTCAGCCGCCCGTGAAATACGAAAGGCTTGGCGAATTGGTTAAGCTGGCGAAGGAGCGCTTGGGAAACGATGGCGCCGCAGGAAGAAACTGACACAAAAAAGAATCTCCTGGACCAGGCAGAAGCCAATGCCTTTCTGCAGGAGTCGAAAAGAGAGATCGCGAAAGCTTATCCTGATATGCTGGAGCGCCTGGCGCCGGACCTCGGGGTGGCGGTTGACAATATTCGCTACAGTACCTGGGAACTTGGTACGGCCATCCAGGAAGCCAACGTGGACATTGCCGCTTTGCTGGCGCGCCGACAGCCCACGGACGGCGTTTCTCTGGGCAAGATTGCCGGGGCCATCACGTTTCGTCTGGCCCGGGGCCGCATCGTCCACTTCAGGGATCCCGCAAACGTTCCGACCACGGCTTTTCTGATCCAGGATCTGGCCGCCCTTGTTCTTTCTGCGGAACGGGTCCTGCGTGCCGGGGTGCACGAGAAAGATTTGCTGGAAGTAGCCTACCAGACCGCCCGCCGGCATGCGAATCAGGAGACGCTGGGGCTGTGTTTCGACGTGATTGTGCGGGATTCCTGAGCCCGGGGGCGCAATCCGCATGGCGTTTCAGCCCGGGAACCCGTTTTGCAAGACAACGGGGGCTCGGAGTCTTTTCCTGTTTCGGGATGGAAGGCCGTGCCGGGGCCATCCCGCCTTGCCCGCCGTCTCCGGTCCGGCTAGAGTGATTGCCCATCGGGACCGGAACGGGGCCGTGAGATGGACAGCGCCTACCACGACAATGTGGCCAAGCGCCTGGCGGCGCTCGACGGGGAGGGGCGGCGGCGCCGGCTCGCCACCGTCACCCACGAGGACTCTGCTGTCGTGTGGCGCGACGGGCGGCGGCTGGTGAACTTTTCGTCCAACGACTACCTGGGGCTGGCGCGGCACCCCGCCCTTGTCGAGCGGGCGCGGGCGTGGGCGGTGCACTACGGCACGGGCGCCACGGCGTCGCGCCTGGTGTGCGGCACCCTGGAACCCCATGCCCGGGTGGAGGCGCGCCTCGCCGCCCTCAAGGGCACCGAAGGGGCGCTGGTCATGAACGCCGGCTTCCAGGCGAACCAGGCCGTCCTGCACACCCTGCTGCTGCCCGAGGTGGCGGGCGATTCGCCGCTGGTCTTCGCCGACCGCCTCAATCACGCCTCCATGCACGAGGGCCTGCGCACCGCCGGCGTGCGCCAGATCCGCTTCCGCCACAACGACCTGGACCATCTGGAAAGCCTTCTGCGCCGGTACGCCGACGCTGCCGGGCCGCGCTTCATCGTCACGGAGAGCGTCTTTTCCATGGACGGTGACCGGGCCGACCTAGCCGGTCTGTGCGACCTCGCGGAACGGCACGGCTGTTTCCTCTACGTGGACGACGCCCACGCCACGGGGGTCCTGGGGCCCGGCGGCGCGGGGCTCACGGCGGAACCCGGGGTGGCCGGGCGCATCGACTGCGTCATGGGCACCTTCGGCAAGGCGCTGGGCGGCTTCGGCGCCTGCATCGCCACTTCCGCCGTGGTGCGCGACTGGCTCATCAACCGTTGTGGCGGGTTCCTCTACACCACGGCCCTGCCGCCGCCGGTGCTGGGGGCGGTGGACGCCGCCCTGGACCTGCTGCCGGACCTGGACGCGGCGCGCGACCGCGTCGCCGGGCACGCCGAGAGCCTGCGCCGCGCCCTCAACGCCGCCGGCATCGACACCCTCGACTCCAGCACCCAGATCGTGCCCGCCGTGATGGGCGACGCGGAGGCCGCGCTGGCCGCCCAGGCGGCCCTGGAGACGGCCGGCTGCCTCGCCGTCGCCATCCGGCCGCCCACCGTGCCCAGGGGCACCAGCCGCTTGCGCCTGGCGCTCTCGGCGGCCCATACTGATGCCCACGTCGCAACCCTGGCCGGCGCCCTGGCGCCGCAACACCGGGAGGCCTCATGAGCGAAACCGCACCCACCGTCGTTCTCGTCCACGGCTGGGGCTTCGGCCCCGGGATCTGGGAGCGTGTGCGCGCGACCCTCGACCAGGAGGCGATGGTTCACGCCCTCGATCTGGGCTTTTTTCGCCACGCCCGCGCTTGACGCCCCGGCGCCCGACGTCGCCGTGGGCCATTCCCTGGGGGTGTTGTGGCTGCTCACCCGGCGGCCCGAATGGTGCGACCGGCTGGTGAGCGTCAACGGCTTTCCCCGGTTCACCTCGGCGCCGGGCTATCCCGGGGTGCCCGTGCGCTCGGTGGAGCGCATGCTGGCGCGGCTTCCGGAGGACCCCAAGGGCGTGCTGGACGCCTTCCGCACCCGCTGCGGCGCCGGGCGGGCGCCGGACGACCCCGACGTGGACGCCCTGCGCCAGGGGCTGGAGCTGCTGCGTGACGGCGATGCCCGCGACATCGTCACGGACAAGGGTGTCCTGGCCCTGGCCGGTCACAACGACCTCATCCTGCCGCCCAACATGATGGAACTGGCCTTCCCGGGGGCCGAGGTGCGCTATCCGGCGGAGGGCCACCTCCTGCCGCGCAACGCCCCGGAGGCCGTGGTCCAGGCCGTGCGCGACATGGTGCCGCGTTGAGCCACATGCTGTGGAAGGACCGGGTGACGCGCGCCTTCGACGGCGCCGCCGCCACCTACGACGGCGCGGCGCGGGCGCAGAAGATCTTTGCCGCCCAGCTGGCGCAGCGCATCGTGGACGACGGCGTGCCGCCGGGCGCCCGGGTGCTGGAAGTGGGCTGCGGGACGGGCCATCTCACGGAGGCCCTGCTGCCGCGCCTGGAGGTGGCGCGCTGGCGGGCGACGGACATCGCGCCCGCCATGGTGGCGGCGGCGCGGGACAGGCTGGGCGACCGCGACGCCCTGGATTTCGCCGTCATGGACGCCGAGACCCCGGCCCCCGGCGGGCCGTACGACCTCGTCTGCGGTTCCCTGGCGGCGCAGTGGTTCACGGACCTGCCCGGCACCCTGGCGCGGCTGTATGACGCCCTGGCGCCCGGGGGCTGCGTGATGCTCACCCTGCTGGGCCCCGACACCTTCGCCGAATGGCGCGCCGCCTGCGCCGCCGAGGGGGTGACGCCCGGCACGCCCGACTACCCCGATGCGGCGGGGGTGCGGGCGATGCTGTCGGGCGACGCGTGGGTGATGGCGGAATGGAAGGCGGTGCCCCACGGCCCCGCCCACGCCTTCCTGCGCACCCTGAAACAGATGGGCGCCCACACCCCGCGCCCGGCCCACACCCCGCGCCCGGCCCACACCCCGCGCCCGGCCCACACCCCACGCCCGGCCCACACCCCGCGCCCGGCCCATGCCGCGTCTCCGGGGAACGCGCCGGCGCCCGCCCTGCGCCGGGTGCTGCGCCGCCTGGGCGACGCGGACTTCACGGTGACCTACCACATCCTCACGGCACGACAGCGGAAACCGACGGCATGAAGGGCGGTGTTTTCGTCACGGGAACGGACACGGACATCGGCAAGACCGTCGCCAGCGCCGCCCTGGTGCGCGGCCTGGACGCGGCCTATTGGAAGCCGGTGCAGACGGGGCTGGACGAAGTCCCCGAGGGCGACACGGGCACCGTGCGCCACCTCGCCGAACTGCCGGCGGACCGCATCGTGCCGCCGGTGCACGCCTACCGCGCGCCCCTGGCCCCCGACCAGGCGGCGGCGCTGGAAGGGGCGGCGGTGCCGCTCGACGACTTCGCCCTGCCCGACCGCGACCGGCCCCTGGTGGTGGAGGGGGCGGGCGGCCTGCTGGTGCCGCTGGACGATATCCATCTGATGATCGACCTGGCGGCGTGCCTGGGCCTGCCGGTGGTCCTCGTGGCCCGCACGGGGCTGGGCACCATCAACCACACCCTCCTCAGCCTGGAGGCCCTGGCGCGGCGGGACCTGCCGCTGGCCGGCGTGGTGCTCATGGGCGACGACAGGCCGGCCAACCGGGCGGCCATCGAGCATTTCGGCGATGCCCCCGTCCTGGGCCGCATTCCGCCGCTGGACCCGCTCACCCCGGCCGCCGTGGCCGACGCCGCGAGCCGTCTCGACATGCCCGAACAGGTGCGCTGATGGCAGCCGACGATCTCAAGACCCTGGACGCCCGCCACGTCTGGCACCCCTTCACCCAGGCGCAAACCGCCCCGGAACCGCCCCTCGTCCGGGAGGGGCGCGGCACCGTCCTGGTGGACAGCGAGGGCCGGGAGCACCTGGATCTCATTTCGAGCTGGTGGACCACCCTGCACGGCCACGGCCATCCCGCCATCACCGGCGCCATCGCGCGGCAGGCGGAGACGCTGGACCACGTCATCTTCGCCGGCTTCACCCACGAGCCGGCGGTGCGCCTGGCGGGGCGGCTGGCGGGCCTGATGCCCGGGCCCCTGAACCGGGTGTTCTATTCCGACAACGGCTCCACGGCCGTGGAGGTGGCGCTGAAGGCGGGGCTGCAGTACTGGCGCAACCACGGCGACACGGCGCGCGGGCGCTTCCTGGCCTTCGACGGGGGCTATCACGGCGACACCGTGGGCGCCATGTCGGCGGGGGCGGCGTCGGGCTTCTTCGACCCCTTCGCCGAGATGCTCTTCCCCGTGGACGTCATGCCCGTGGCCCCCACGTGGCAGGGCGACGAGGCCGTGGCGGCGAAGGAGGCGGAGGCCCTGGCCGCCCTGGACCGCCACCTGGACGCCCACGGCCGGGAAACCGCCGCCGCCGTCATCGAGCCCCTGGTCCAGGGGGCCGGCGGCATGCGCATGCACCGGCCGGAATTCCTGCGCGCCGTGGTAGAGCGGCTGCAGGCCGCCGGCGTGCTGGTGGTCCTGGACGAGGTGATGACGGGCTTCGGCCGCACGGGGCCCGTCTTCGCCCTGGAAGCGGCCGGCGTGGTGCCCGACATGGTCTGCCTGTCCAAGGGGCTCACGGGGGGCACGCTGCCCGTGGCGGCGACGGTGGCCACGGATGCCGTGCACGACGCCTTCCTGGGCGAGGGGATCGACACGGCCTTCCTGCACGGCCACTCCTTCACCGCCGGGCCCATGGGGTGCGCCGCCGGGCTGGCGTCGCTGGACCTGCTGCTGGACGAGGCGTGCGCCGAGCGGCGGCGGGCCATCGAGGCCTTCCATCGCGGGTTCCTGGACGCCATGGCGGACCATCCCCTGGTCACGCGGCCGCGGGTGCAGGGCACCATCATGGCCTTCGACGTGCCCGCGGGCGGGGATGCCGGCTACGGCGCCGGCGTGGGCCCGGCCCTCAAGGCCCACTTCCGGGCCGAGGGGCTGGTCATCCGGCCGCTGGGGAACGTGGTCTACCTGATGCCGCCGTACAGCGTCACGGACGCCGAGCTTCAGCGTGCCGCCGACGGCATCCGGCGGGCCCTGGACGCGCTGCAACAAAAAACTTGACCAGGATCGAGGGGCAGGGCATCCGGTGCGTGGCAGCATCCAACCATCGCCATCCGCAGAAGAGCCCGTGTGCCATGCTCGACAACCCCGCCATGCCCCCCGTGGAACCGCGCACCGACTGGACCGTGGAGGCCGTGCGCGCCCTCTACCGCCGGCCGCTCATGGACCTGCTGACGGAGGCCCAGGCCGTGCACCGCGCCTGGCACGCCCCGGGCGACGTGCAGCGCGCCAGCCTGCTCAGCATCAAGACGGGCGGCTGTCCCGAGGACTGCGGCTACTGCCCCCAGTCGGCCCACCACAAGGAGGTGGCCCTGGAGCGCGAGGACCTGTGGGACGTGGAGAGCGTCCTGGCGGCGGCGCGCCAGGCGCGCGACGCCGGGGCCAGCCGCTTCTGCATGGGGGCGGCGTGGCGCGAGGTGCGCGACGGGCCGTCCTTCGACCGGGTGCTGGAAATGGTGCGCGGGGTGAACGCCCTGGGCCTGGAAAGCTGCGTGACCCTGGGGATGCTCACGGCGGAGCAGGCGCGGCGCCTGGCCGAGGCCGGGCTCACCGCCTACAACCACAACATCGATACCAGCCCCGGTTATTACCCGGAGATCGTCTCCACGCGCACCTTCGAGGAGCGGCTGCGCACCCTGCGCCACGTGCGTGACGCCGGGATCGAGATCTGCTCCGGCGGCATCATCGGCATGGGCGAGAGCCTGGACGACCGGGCCGACATGCTCCAGGTGCTGGCCACCCTTGATCCGCACCCCGAGAGCGTTCCCGTCAACGGCTTCGTGCCCGTCCCCGGCACGCCGCTGGAGAACCAGCCGCCGGTGACGGGGCTGGAACTGGCGCGCTGCATCGCCGTGGCGCGGCTCACCATGCCGCGCTCGCGGGTGCGGCTGTCGGCCGGGCGGCGCAACCTGTCGGCGGAGGGCCAGGCCCTGTGCCTCATGGCGGGCGCCAACTCGGTGTTCTACGGCGAGGCCCTGCTCACCACGGAGAACGTGGAACAGGACGAGGACGTGCGCCTGCTCGACGAACTGGGGGTGAGCGACCCGCGCGCCCCGGGGGCGTGATCGTTGTGGTGACGGGCGCGCCGCCTTA
>CAJXLG010000120.1 GCA_913055885.1 uncultured Rhodospirillales bacterium | reverse complement strand
TGTTCATCGTTTCCACCGTCACCGGCATCATGCTGCTCATCCCCTGGCACGCGGGGGCCGTGCGGGCGGCGCACACATGGTTGAGCATCGTGCTGGTGGGCGCCGCCGTCTGGCACGTTGTGCGCAACTGGCGCGGCGTCACGCCGTATTTCCGCCGCCGGGCGGCCCTCGTGGCGGCCGCGGCGGCCCTTCTGGCGTCCCTCGTTTTCACCCTCCTGACGGCGGGGGAAAGCGGCCCCCGGCGGCGGCACGGGGCACACCAGGAAAACGGGCCCGTAACGCTGGCCGCCCGGGCGGGAAGCCGGCAAACGCGGATCGTGCCGCCATGACCCGGCGCGACGGCGCCAGGGTCACCACGGAAACGGCCAGTCCGCGAAAGCGGCGGGCCCGGGGCCGAAAGGCCGTCACCCGTCATCCAGCTCCGCGAACCGTTCCAGGAAGCGCCGCATGGCCGTCTGCGGCGGCTCGGGATGGAGTTCCAGGGCCTCCAGGCCGCGCGGCCGGCCGAACAGGCGTTCCGCCTCGTCGGTCCGGAAGCCGGCGAGCTGTGTCGCTTCCAGGTAGGCGGCGCCCTTGTCGGCGCGCTTGATGAGGTTTTCCACCTCGGCGGGCAGCTCGGGCGACAGGCCGAAGCGCAGGCGCACCGCCCGGTGCAGGCGGTCCTCCAGCATCTGGTAGGATTCCCCGACGGCCGCCTTGAAGGGCGTGATGAGATCGCCCACCACGTACTCCGGCGCATCGTGGAGCAGGGCGGCCAGGCGCCACTTGCGCGGCAGCTCCGGCCGGAAGCGCCCGGCGAGCCCCTCCACCAGCAGGGAGTGCTGCGCCACGGAAAAGCCCCAGTCGCCCAGGGTCTGGCCGTTCCAGCGCACCACGCGGGACAGCCCCTGGGCGATGTCCTCGATCTCGATGTCCAGCGGCGACGGGTCGAGCAGGTCGAGCCGCCGGCCGCTCAGCATGCGTTGCCAGGCGCGCATGAGGTATCCCTGATACGGCGCACCGGACGTTTTGCCCTGCGACAAAACATCCGGATGCGCAATGGGCTCGGGCGCCGCTCGGGCTTATACCGGCGCCCCTGGAGCGGTGCCTGGCGAGTCATCTTCAAGGGGCGCCGGTATTACGCCGGGACCGTTCCGGGGCCGGGAAAATGCCGCACAACGCCCGCGGCGAAAAGGGGCGGGCGCTCTTTGACGCCCGAAGGGCTTGAGATTCGCCCGGCCCCTCCGCTATGGTTCGCCGCCACTCGCCGTCAACGGCCCGTGCGCGGGATCAATGGGGAACGGTTGCCGACGTGATTTCCGTACGCAACATCGTCAAGGCGTTCGGCGGCATGCGGGCGGTGGACGACTGCTCGTTCGACATCGCCGACGGCACCATCACCGGCCTCATCGGCCCCAACGGCGCGGGCAAGAGCACCCTGTTCGGCATCATCGCGGGATTCGAGCCGCCGGATTCCGGGCACATCTACCTGGGTGACGAGGACATCACGGCGCTGCCGCCGCATCGGCGCTTCCATCGCGGCCTGCTGCGCACCTTCCAGACGCCGCGCGGCTTCGAGAACATGACGGTGCTGGAAAGCCTCATGATGGTGCCGGCGCATCAGACGGGCGAGAGCCTCGCGGGCGCGTGGTTCCGCTGGGGCCGCGTCAAGGCCGAGGAGCGCCGCATCCGCGAGAAGGCCGAGGACGTTCTCGAGTTCCTGCAGCTCACCCACCTGCGCGATACCCTGGCGGGGCGGCTGTCCGGCGGCCAGAAGAAGCTGGTGGAGCTGGGCCGCACCATGATGACCGACGCCCGCGTGGTGCTCCTGGACGAGCCGGGCGCCGGCGTGAACCGCACGCTCCTGGCGCGCCTGGCGGAGGACATCAAGCGCCTCAACCTGGAGCGCGGCTACACCTTCTGCATCATCGAGCACGACATGGACCTCATCGCCCACCTGTGCCACCCCGTGGTGTGCATGGCGCAGGGGCGCGTGCTGGCCGAGGGGAGCATGGCCGAGATCCGCGCCGACGAACGCGTGCTCGACGCCTACCTCGGGGGCGACCCGTCGCAGGCCGGAACGAGCGCCGACGAGACCCGGGAGGCGGCGCCATGAGCCTGCTCCAGGTGAGCGAGCTGCGCGGCGGCTACGGCAGCGGCGCCGACATCCTGGGCGGCGTGTCCTTCCGCGTCGATCCCGCCGAGATCGTGGTCATGATCGGGCCCAACGGCGCCGGCAAGTCCACCGCCATGAAGGCGGTCTTCGGGCTCATGCAGGTGCGCGGCGGCCGCCTCACCTACAAGGACCAGGACATCACGGGCCTGCCGCCTCACCGGGTGGTGCGCCACGGCATCTGCTACGTGCCCCAGGAGCACAACGTCTTCCCCACGCTGACGGTGCACGAGAACCTGCAGATGGGGGCCTTCCTGCGCAAGGACAGCCCGGCGCGGGAGATGGAACGCGTCTACGAGCTTTTCCCGCCGCTCAAGGAGAAGCGCCGCCAGGAGGCGGGCACCCTCTCCGGCGGTCAGCGCCAGATGGTGGCCATGGGCCGCGCCCTGATGCTCGATCCCGGGCTTCTCCTGCTGGACGAGCCCACGGCCGGCCTGTCGCCGAAGTTCATGGGCATGATTTTCGAGCGCATCCAGGAGATCAACGCGCTGGGCATCGGCATCCTCATGGTGGAACAGAACGCCAAACAGGCGCTGGGCATGTGCCACCGGGGCTACGTCCTGGCCCAGGGGCACAACCGCCTGGAGGACACGGGCGCCAACCTGCTGGCCAACCGCGAGGTGGCCGAGATGTTTCTGGGGGGCTAGGCTTTGACGGAGATCCTGCAGCTCGTCATCTACGGCCTGGTCCTGGGGAGCATCATCTCCCTGGGGGCGATCGGGGTGTCGCTGATCTTCGGCATCCTGCGCTTCGCCCACTTCGCCCACGGCGACCTCATGACCCTGGGCGCCTATTTCGCCCTGGTGTTCTACGGCACCCTGGAGCTGCCCATGCCGGTGGCCTTCGTGGTGGCGCTCGCCCTGACGGCGGGGGTGGCGGTGCTCCTGGACAAGCTCCTGTACCGGCAGCTCCGGCGCAGTTCGCCCGTCATCCTGCTCATCGCCTCCGTGGGCGTGGCCCTGATGGTGCGCAGCGTCATCCAGATGGTCTGGGGCACCAGCAACGTGGTCTACGACCAGGGCATCACCATGCCCTATGTCGTGTGGGGCCTGCGCATCAAGCCGGACTGGCTGGTGATCCTGGGCGGCGTGGCGGTCCTGGTGACGGCGGTGCACATCTTCCTGCAGCACACCACCATGGGCAAGGCCATGCGGGCCACGGCGGACAACATGGACCTGGCGCGCATCTCCGGCATCGACACCGAGCGCGTGGTGATGTGGACGTGGATCCTGGGCGCCGCCCTGGCCGCGGCGGCCGGCATTTTCCTGGGCATGGACACCCGGCTGCACCCGGTCATGGGCTGGCGCATGCTGCTGCCCGTGTTCGCCGCGGCCATCCTGGGCGGCATCGGCAGGCCCTATGGCGCCATCGTGGGCGGGCTCATCATCGGCTTCGCCCAGGAATTCTCCACCCTGGTGCTGCCGCCCTCCTACAAGACCGCCGTGGCCTTCGCCATCATGGTCATCATGCTGGTGGTGCGGCCCACCGGCCTGTTCAGGGGACGGTCGTGATGGAACTCACCGGGCTTCTGCACTACGGCGTCTTCACCCTCACCATGGTGGGGATCTACGGCGTCCTGGCCCTGGGCCTGAACGTCCAGTGGGGCTACACGGGGATGCTCAACATCGGCGTGGCGGCCTTCTACGCCGTGGGCGCCTATACCACCGCCATTCTCACGGCCGCGCCCAGCCCTGACCACCTGGGCGGCTTCGGCCTGCCGTTCATCGTGGGCCTGGTGGGGGCGGGCGTCGTCGCCGGGCTTCTGGCCCTCGTCGTGGGCCTCGTCACCCTCAACCTGAGAAGCGACTATCTCGCCATCGCCAGCATCGGCATCGCCGAGATCGTGCGCCTGGTGCTCAAGAACGAGGCCTGGATGACCAACGGCGTGCGCGGCATCGCCGGCATCGACACGCCGCTGGCCTCGCTGGTGCCCGGCTACGCCGACCTGGGCTACCTGGTGCTCGTGGGCGTCATCCTGGCGCTGGTGTACTGGGGCGTGCAGCGCGCCTTCCGCGCCCCCTGGGGCCGCGTGCTGCGGGCGCTGCGCGAGAACGAGCCGGCCGCCCTGGCGGCGGGCAAGAACGTCCTGGCCTTCCGGGTCTCGGCCTTTGTCCTGGGCTCCGTCATCATGGGGCTGGGCGGCGCCCTCTACGCCCACTTCAACGGCTACGTCAGCCCGTCGGACTTCCAGCCCATGCTGGCCACCTTCCTGGTCTGGGTCATGCTCATCGCCGGCGGCAGCGGCAACAACCGGGGCGCCCTCCTGGGGGCGCTGGTGATCTGGCTGGTGTGGTCGGGCACGGAGATGCTGGCCGGCCTGATGCCGGAGGGACTGGGCACCCAGGCGTCGGCCCTGCGCGTCTTCCTGGTGGGCCTGCTGCTGGAGATCATCCTGCTCACCCGGCCGCAGGGCCTTCTGCCGGAAAAGCCGCCCCGGCGGGTGGACGAGTAGCGGCGCCGGGACCCCGGGGGCGTCCCCCTATCCGGGCAGGCCCTCGCCGGCGAGATAGAGCCGGGTGACGTGGCCCATCTTGCGCCCGGGGCGGCTTTCCGTCTTGCCGTAGAGGTGCAGCCTGGCGCGCGGATCGGCCAGGATGTCCGGCCAGTCGGCGGTCTCGTCGCCCAGCAGGTTGTCCATGACGGCGTCGGCGGTGCGCTCCGTGCTGCCCAGCGGCAGGTCGCAGATGGCGCGCACGAGTTGCTCGAACTGGTCGGTGACGCAGGCGTCCAGGGTCCAGTGGCCGGTGTTGTGGGGCCGGGGCGCCATCTCGTTCACCAGGACCCCGCCGTCCCCGGTGACGAACATCTCCACCGCGAGGAGTCCCGCCACGTCCAGGGCGCCGGCCAGCCGCAGCGCCGTGTCCCGCGCCGTTTCCGCCACGTCCGGGGAGACACCGGCGGGGGCGCGGGTGGTGCGCAGCACGCCGTTCTGATGGCGGTTTTCCACGGGGTCCCAGGCGGCGGTGGCGCCGCCGGGCGTGCGCGCCACGATGACGGAGATCTCGGCGGCGAAATCCACCAGCCCCTCGACCACCCCCACCGCGTGGGGATGGGCCGCCCAGACCGCCGCGGCGTCGCTGTCGCCGGTGACGGGCTGCTGGCCCTTGCCGTCGTACCCGAGCCGGGTGGTCTTCAGGAGGGCGTGACCGCCCACGTCATCGACGGCGCGCGCCACGTCTTCCGGCCCGTGCACGGCGTGAAAGGGCGCCGTGGCGATGCCCTGCTCACGGCACAGCCGCTTTTCCGACAGCCGGTCCTGGGCCACGCCCTGCACGTCGCGGGCGGGGCGCACGGGCACGCGATCGGCCAGGCGGGCGAGGGTATCGGCGGGAACGTTCTCGAACTCGGCCGTCACCACGTCCACGGCGTCGGCGAAGGCGTCCAGCGCCCCGGGGTCGTCGTAATCGGCCCGGGTGTGGCGCGCCGATACCAGGACGGCCGGGGCGTCGGCCTCGGGGCACAGGACGTGGCTGCGATAGCCCAGGCGGGCGGCGGCCAGGGCCGTCATGCGGCCGAGCTGCCCGCCGCCCAGGATGCCGATGGTACTGCCGGGACCGATCATGGCGCGTCAGGCCTGTCAGCGGATGAGGTCGGGATGGTCGGGGTCGCTGGGCTGCCAGGCGACGGCCTCGGCCTGCTCGCGGCGCCAGCGGTCCACCGCGTCGGCCACGTCGGCGTCCAGGAGGGCCACCACCTGCGCCGCCAGGAGGCCCGCGTTGCGGGCACCGGACGGCCCCACGGCCAGGGTGCCCACGGGCACGCCGCCGGGCATCTGGACGATGGACAGCAGGCTGTCCCAGCCCTTGAGCCGGCCCTCGACGGGCACGCCGAAGACGGGCAGGGGGGTCATGCTGGCGGTCATGCCGGGCAGGTGGGCCGCGCCGCCGGCACCGGCGACGATGGCCTTGAGGCCGCGCTCGCGGGCCTCGCCGGCGTAGCGGTAAAGGCGATCGGGCGTGCGGTGTGCCGAGACGATGCGCGTCTCGTAGGCCACGCCCAGCCCCGCCAGGACCTCGGCGGCGTGACGCATGGTGTCCCAGTCCGACTGGCTGCCCATGATCACGCCCACCTGCGGCGACGTTGCGGCCATGACGATGCTGTCCTCTCTTCGGCCAAACCCCCGGCCGGGGCGGCGGATGCGCCGGGCCCCGGAAAAGCCGGCATTATAGGAAGCGCACAGCGCAACGCAACGGCAGAGTCGCCCGCGCTTCTATCCCGGTGCGGCGCGTGGTAGGATGGCGCCCGTGGCACGGGAGGGGCAGGATGGTGGACGAGGAACCGCCGGAAATCCCGCAGCTCGACGAGCGCGGCCGCCAGCACTGGCGCGGCCGGCACCGGCGGCCGCCGTACCCGGCGGCGCCGCCGCCGCCCCGGCGCGACGCGGGCGACGTCGCCACCATCGTCGGCCTGCCCCGGAACCAGATCAGCGAGCCGGTGCAAAGGGCCATCGTCCGGCTCATGGAGGAGACGGACCGGCTGCGCCAGGACCTGGAGCACGCCCGGGCGCGCGAGCACCACCTGGAGGACGAGGCCGACCGGCACGCCTTCCTGCCGGTGCTCAACCGCCGCGCCCTGGAACGCGAACTGGGCCGGTCCATCGATTACGTGGACCGCGCCCACGTGCCGTGCACCCTGGCCCTTTTCGGCCTGCCCGGCCTGCTCAACACCTACCGGGTGCACGGCCGTTTCGTGGCCGAGGGGGTGATGGCGGAGGCGGCGCGCACGGTGGCCGAGGGCGTCCGCTCCACGGATCTGGTGGGCGCGGTGTCGGATTCGATGCTGGCGGTGATCTTCACCCAGTCCGACCCGGCGGGCGCGGGCATGCGGTGCGACACCCTGGCGGAACGCGTCGCCGCCCTGCGGGTGCCCACCGACACGGGCGGGACCATCGCGCCGGAAGCGGCGTTCGCCCTGCAGCCGATAACCGCCGACACCACGGTCCACGACCTGTTGCAGGCCGCGGACGACGATCTGCGACCCCGCATCGTTTAACCCGGATTTTGCACGGACTCGAGTCCGGGCAAAATCCGGGTTAAGCAATGATGTCCGGTTGAAGGGCGTCCTCGATGCGGGCAATCTCGTCCTTGAGGGCGAGTTTGCGCTTTTTCAGGCGCTGCACCTGGAAGGCGTCGGTGATGGGGTTTTCTTCCAGGCGCGCGATGACGGCATCCAGGTCCTGGTGCTCCCCCTTCAGGCGGTGGAGGCGGGCCCGCAGGACCTCGGGGTCCTCGTCCTCAATGCTGTCCATGGCTGCCTTTCCTTCCGGTGCTTCACTTTAACTCTAGCCCGGATTTTCGCATCGGTCGATGGCTGTGCGCCGGTGTCGTTAGGCTCTGGGATTAGCGCGCCGCCCGATGCTCCCCCATCGGGCAAGCGCTTTGACGCAGACTGTGCCAACGCCACCGGCGCCCGACGGGTTGGCCTGCGCCGGCCGCTTGCAACGTCGAAGCCCCTTACTCTTATGATGACCCCTAACGCACACTCTTATGATGACCCCTTCCCCGCCCTGAGGGGAGGAGCATCGTCTGCGGGCCTTCGATGCCTGGCCCCGACCCCGATCGGGGCCGCAATCGGCACGGCG
>CAJXLG010000119.1 GCA_913055885.1 uncultured Rhodospirillales bacterium | reverse complement strand
AGGCCACGCAGGTCGCCAACACGGCGGGGGAAGAGGCGGAGCGCACCAACCAGCAGGTGGAAGGGCTCGCTCAGTCGGCCGAGAAGATCGGCGAGGTGGTGAACCTCATCAAGGATATCGCCGACCAGACCAACCTGCTGGCGCTGAACGCCACCATCGAGGCCGCGCGCGCCGGCGAGGCCGGCAAGGGTTTCGCCGTGGTGGCCAACGAGGTGAAGAACCTGGCCAACCAGACCACCAAGGCCACCGACGACATTTCCGGCCAGATCCAGGGCGTGCAGAACGAGACCCGCTCGGCGGTGGAAGCCATCAAGGACATCAATCAGGTCATCAACCAGGTGCAGGACATCACGTCGTCCATTGCCTCGGCGGTGGAGGAGCAGAACGCCGCCACCTCGGAGATCGCCCGCAGCGTGGACCAGGCCTCCACGGGCGCCCAGGAGGTGAGCCGCAACATCCAGGGCGTTTCCCGGGCCGCCGGCGATGCCGGCGAGGCGGCGGACAAGGTGCTCAACACGTCACGCGACCTGGCCGACCAGTCCAGGCAGATGCGTCAGGTGGTGGACGAATTCCTCGACGGCATCCGCACCGCGTGACTCGCCGATCGGCGGTCGGGGGGCGGGAGAGCCGCCGCGGCCACGGGTCGCGGCGGCTCTCATGCTGTGCCGGGATCGGTATAACCGAACCACGCGGTGGCCGTCGGCACGACGCGGCCCGGCAGGGTGCCCCTCCGGAGTGGACTCCCGGCGGGCCCCTTCGGGAACGCCGCATCAGTCCGCGGTGGGACCGGCCCACACGTCCTCTGCGCGCTCGGCCGTCAGCACGCGGCGGGACCAGCGGTCGAGGGTGGCGCTGTCGGCCGCCATCACCCGCGCCCGCGTGGCATCATCCAGGGTGCCGAATCTGGCTTCCAGGAGGTTGATCAGGAGCCGCGCCTCGCCTTGTTGCTGGCCCTGTTCCAGGCCCTGCTCCAGGCCCTGCTCCAGGCCCTGCTCCAGGCCCTTCTGCCGGCCCCGCTCCTCGTGGCGTTCGACAAAGGTGCTCATGGTCCTGGCCTCCTCGGGATAGCGGCGTTCGTATTCCGCCCTCTCCTCGGGAGTGAGTCTGGCGTACAGATCGACAAAATCAAGATATTTTGCCTGGCGTTCGGGGTCCGGCTCCAGGTCGAGCAGGCCCCGGAACGCATCGTGGTAGACGGTGACCTTGTCTCCGGGCGGGTAGGTCATGTTGGGCAGATTGAGCCGGGCGACGAGGTTGCGGCTGTACCGGTAGCGTTCCGCGCGCTGGGCCGGCAGGGAAAAGGCCAGGTATTGGAAATCCAGATAGGTTCCGTGATCCCCGCCGAGGCGCAACCCGTTCCCGGGTACACCCGGGTTCAGGAAGATCACCACGGGCACCACCCGTTCCGTCTCGAAAAGTTCCGCCAGATCCAGGCAGTAACGGGCCAGCCGGTGCGGTGAAAAACGGCGCGGCACCGTTTCCTCCTCGACGACGAAGAGCAGAACCTCGCGCCGGCCGTCGGGCCAATCCACCCGGAGGGCCACGTCCACTTCGCGGAAGCGGTCACTCAGGCGGTCCTTGAGTTGTTCCTGGCGGATCGGGGTGACGTGCGCCGTTTCATCGAGCCCGGCGGCCTCCGTTTCGGCCAGGAATGCAAGCGCCTGACGCGGGTAATCCAGGATGAGGTTCTTGAAGTTCTGATCGTGGTCCATCGTCGCGTGCCACGCCGGGTCCGACCTGAAGGCCAACGACTCCGACTTTAGGCGAGAACGGGCCGTGGCACAACGCGGGGTGGCTTTCGTTTTATGCGACTGGCGTTGACCCGTGCGTTGGCGCGGGCCACCCTTTTCGCACCGCGAACAAGGAGGCAAGTCCCGTGCATCTCGCCGACGGAGTCCTCTCCCTGCCCGTGCTCGCCGCCGGCGGCGCCGTCGCGGTGGCGGCGACGGCGCGCGGCCTGCGCGCCCTGGACGCCGACACCCTGCCGCGCACGGCGGTGATGAGCAGCGCCTTTTTCGTCGCCAGCCTGATCCACGTGCCCCTGGGGCCGGCCAGCGTCCACCCCCTGCTGGCGGGGCTGATGGGCCTCGTGCTGGGCTGGGGCGCGGTGCCGGCGGTGCTCGTCGCCCTGGTGCTGCAGGCGGTGTTCCTGGGCCACGGCGGCCTGACCACGGTGGGGGTGAACACGGTGTGCCTGGCCCTTCCGGCCGTGGGCGTGCACGCCCTTGTGGCGCCCCTGATGCGGCGCGGCCCGCGCGCTGCCGGCGTGGCCGGGGCGCTGGCGGGGGCGGCCGCCGTGGGCGGCGCGGGGGTTCTGGCCGCCGGCGCCCTGGCCCTTTCCGGCAAGGCCTTCCTGCCCGCCGCCGGGCTTCTGCTGGCCGGGAACCTGCCCCTGCTGCCCGTGGAGGCAACCATCACCGGGGCCGCCGCCGGTCTTCTGGCGCGCGTGCGGCCCGACGCGCTGGCCGCCGTGCCCGTGGCGGGGGCCGCCGATGCGTAAGACAGGGGGTCTCATCGTCCTGGTGGTGGTGCTGGCGGCGACGGGGCCGGCCGCGGCCCACGGCCTGCAGGTCTTCGCCATGGCGAAGGGGGCGGCCGTCGAGGGCGAGGTCTTTCACGCCGGCGGCGAGCCGGCCCCCGACGTGCCCGTGCGCCTGGAAACCCCACAGGGCGAGACCCTGGCCGAGACCCGGTCGGATGCCCAAGGGGCCTTCCGCTTTCCGGTGGAGAAGCGGCGCGCCGTGCGCGTGGTGGCGGAAACGGCGAGCGGTCACGCCGCCACCTGGTCCCTGAAAGCCGAGGCGTTTCCCGGGGACCTGCCGCGCCCGGACCGGGGCGGCGGGAAAGAAAAGGGCGGCAGGGTGGCCGCGACCCGCGGGGCGGTGAAAGCCGCTGTCCGGGAGGCGGTGGCGGCGGAAGTGGCCCCCCTGCGGCGCGACCTGGAGCGCCTGCGCGAGCGCACGCGCTGGCGCGACGTTGCCGGCGGCGTCGGTTGGATCGTGGGACTCTTCGGCGTGGCCTTCTTCGTCGCGGCGCGGCGCCGTTGACACCCTCCGGCGGCCACGCGATCCTGATTCTCCGGGGGGAACCGCCGGCCGGGCCCGCGGAGGAGAGGACGCGCGGTGAGCGACGAGTCCACGGATCAGGCGGAAGACGGCACGGGCGGGTATGATGCCGGCGCGCGCCGGGTGTTCGAGACCGGCCAGGTGCTGTTCCGCGAGGGCGAGGCCAGCCGCGACGCCTACGAGGTGGTCTCGGGCACCATAACCCTCACGCGGCAGGCCGGGGGCGGCACGCTGACCCTGGGCAGCGCCGGGCCGGGCGACATCGTGGGCGAGGTGGGGGCGCTGGACGGCCAGCCGCGCACCGCCACCGCCACGGCCGCCGGCCGCGCGACGGTGCGGGTGCTGCCGCGCGACACCTTCCTGCAGCGGCTTCAGGACGACAGCCGGCTCAACCACAAGGTCATGGCGCGCCTGGCGGAGCGCCTGCGCCAGGCCGACGCCGCCCTGGCACAACAGGGTGCGCCGGCGTCGCCGCCGGCGGCGGGCGGCAACGGCGGCTGGCGTCTGCTGGCGCAGGGCCTGATGCAGTGGCTGCGGCGCCTGGGCGCGCCGCGCGCGCGGGCGCCCGCCCGGCCGGCAGGGGTCGTGCACTGGACCGTGCTGATGGGGCCGGTGGCGGGCGACAGCGACGATGCGGCGGGCACCGAAGTGCGCGGGGCCCTGGCGGCCCTGGACGGGGTGCGGGTGCAGCCGGTGACGGAGCCCGTCCTGGACCCGGAAGAGCCGGCCGCCACCACCCGGGTTCGGCTGCGCCAGGCCTTCGCCGAGCACGACGCCGACCTGCTGGTGGCGGGGGTGCTGGCCGAGGGGGGCAGCGTGGTGCGGCTGTACATGGTCTCGGCGGCGTCGCCCGACCGGCCCGGCCAGCCGCACCCCGACGTGCCCGTGCCGGCGGCGCTGCCGCTGGACGAGCCCGGGCGGGCCCTGGTCTCGGCGGCGGTGCTGGCCGCCCTGGAGCCGCGCCCCGACATGGACACGCGGCCGCTGCACGAGGGCCTGACGGCGGCCCTCAACCATGCCCGCGCCGCCGCCCAGGGCGAGCGCCTGACGGGCCTTTCCATGGCGGACCAGGCGGGGGTGCTGGCGGCCTTCGGCAACGTCGCCGCCGGCATCGGGGCGCTGGAGGGCACGGCGACGTGGTTCCCGCGCGCCGCCAGCGCCTACAACAAGGCCCTGGAACGCCTGCCCCGCCATGCCGAGGTGCCGTGGGCGCGAATCCAGCGCATGCGGGCGGTCTGTCTGCAGACGGAGGGCGAGCACGAGACGGACGGGCGCGCCCTGGCCGAGGCCGCGGAGGCGCTGCGCCTGGCGGCGGAGGTCTTCACCCGCGAGCTGGTGCCCGGCGAGTGGAGCCGGTTGCAGATGCGCCTGGGGGCCGTGCTCGCCCGCCACGAGCAGCAGACGAGCGACACCGAGAGCCTGAAGGGGGCCATCACCGCCTACCAGAACGCCCTGAACAGCACGTCGCGCCAGGACGAGCCGTGGCGCTGGGCGGAGATCATGAACGCCCTGTGCCAGGTGCTCACCGTCTACGGCGACCAGTGGCGCTCGGCGGAGGCGCTGGACCGGGCCATCCAGGCGGGCGAGGCGGCCCTGGAGGTGCGCACCGAGGCGGCGGCGCCCGTGCTGTGGGCGACGACGCAGAACAACCTGGGCTCGGCGCACTTCCTGCGCGCCCGCCACGGCCGCACGCCCAGCAACTACGAAAAGGCGGCCAACGCCTTCCACCGGGCGCATGCCGTGTTCGAGGCCCACCACATGAAGCGCATGAAGCAGGTGGCGCACACCAACCTGGACCGTGCCTCGGCCGCCTTCGAGAGCGCCACCGGCCGCAAGGTGGCCCAGACGGCGTGGGAGGAGGGGACGGAAGAAGCCGAGACGTAGGAAGGCCCCGGCCGCAGGGCTATCGCATTTGACCGATCGGCAGGAGCGGGAAGCAGGCAGAGTGCGCCCGGGCCTAAAGATGATCGGGTCAGGCCCGAGGATGAGTGCGTCCGTGAGGACGCTTTGTCAGCAGGGTGGAAGTCCCTGTCGCACGGGGTCACGCCGTGCGTATTCGACTGTAGGAAAGAAACGAACAGCCCGTAGGATAACGAACCCGTTTCGGCGGCACTGCGCGGCGAGCCTGCTCATGAATGGCGAAGCCTGGAAGGAAACGGACGCGCTGAAAATGACTGTAAAAGCGACGTTCGGGCGCAACGCTTGGTGGTGGGCGGGATCCTCGGAAAGCAAAGCGGGGTAAGCGGAGAGACCTGTCGCGCCGGGGCGAGGCGGGCAGGAGTCAGAGCCCTCATGGTACCGCGATGCGGCGTCAGCCGTGGAGACGGACGGCTACCCCGGAGGGAAGGGGGACAGGAAGGTGGATGCGGGAAGACCGGACGGAAGCAAGTTTCCCGGTTTCCTGGAGCCCCGCCGGGCCACCGAGAAGGCTTTCGTGGCGGTAATCCAGGAAGCCTGCGTTCATGGCGTCTCCGCCCGGTCGGTGGATGACCTGGTTCAGGCCATGGGCGGCACCGGGGTCTCCAAATCCGAGATCTCGCGCCTTTGCCGGGACATTGACGAACGGGTCCAGGCTTTCCTGCAGCGCCCCTTGGAAGGTGAGCGGCCCTTCCTCTGGCTCGACGCCACCTACGTCAAGGCCCCGGCGCAACCACCGCGTCGTCAATCTGGCGACCATCCTTGCCGTCGGCGTCAACAGTGACGGCCGCCGCGAGGTGCTGGGCATGAAGATCGGCCTGTCTTTTGCGCCAGATTCCTGCGGGAGCTCACCGATCGCGGCCTGTCCGGCGTTCGGCTCGTGGTTTCCGACGATCACAAGGGTCTGAAGGCGGCAGCCTCCAAGGTGCTCGGCGCCACCTGGCAACGTTGCCGGGTGCAGTTCATGCGGAACGTGCTGGCCCGTGTGAACAAATCGCAGAAGGAAATGGTGGCCGCCTTCATCCGCACCGCCTTTGCCCAGGACACCGCCGAAGATGCCCACCGCCAGTGGCGGGAAATCGCCGACCACCTACGGCCCCGCTTCGACAAGGTGGCCGGGATCATGGACGAAGCCGAACACGACCTCCTCGCTTACATGCAGTTCCCCAAAGAGTTGCGCAATAAGCTTCACAGCACCAATACCCTGGAACGCCTGAACAGGGAGGTGAAACGCCGCACTGAGGGCGTCGGGCTTCGCGGGCTTACGCCGCGCCACTGGCGCGACGTTCCTGCTCGCTCCCCAACGAAGACGCCGTCGAGCGGCTCGTCGGCGCCGTCCTGCTTGAACAGCACGAGGAATGGGCCGTCAGCCGCTCCGAACCGGGCCCGGGCCGGCCCTACCGGCCACTTCACGTGCTCCCTACGCCGGACAACTTGATTTGCTAACGACAGGCCCGTGCGGCCGGGGTTTGCATTGCGTCGGCGCGTGCGCGAAAATGGAAACACCATCCGATGAATCCGGGGGCTCCGGCATGCCGACACTGCTCTACACCCATCCCATCTTCCAGGAACACGATACCGGCGGGCATCACCCCGAATGTCCCGAGCGCCTGCAGGCCGTGAACCGCGGGTTGGAGAGCGAGGATCTCATGGGGCACATGCCCCACCGCCAGGAGCCCCCGCGCGTGGCCGTGGAGCGCATCAAGCGGGTGCACGACCCCGACTACGTGGACCGGGTCTTCGCCAGCATCCCGGAAGAAGGGCATCGCGCCCTGGACGGCGACACCGTGGTCTCGCCGCGCTCGGGCGAGGCGGCCCTGCGTGCCGCGGGTGCGCAGGTCGATGTGACCGAGATCCGCTATGACAGCGCGGCCGGACCCGAGGCGATCGAGGCTGTCGAAGGATACCTGCAGCGCT
Organism: uncultured Rhodospirillales bacterium; assembly: GCA_913055885.1. Classification (GTDB taxonomy): domain Bacteria; phylum Pseudomonadota; class Alphaproteobacteria; order Rhodospirillales; family CAJXLG01; genus CAJXLG01. Next base: position 875 of record CAJXLG010000119.1, on the reverse strand, counting down.
GCGTCTTCGATGACACCGTATCGCTGGCCGAGATGCAGGCGCGGGCGCCCCTGTCCGAGTGGCTGGCAGCGGCGCAGACGGCCGATGGCTGGCGGTTTCCGCAGGTCGTGCACCTGATGGATGTCACCGCCTGAGCGGTTTTTTCCCGAAAAATAGGAGATTTGGCGTGAACGATCACAGCCCTTTGCGATCCGCATGGACCGAGAGTCTGGAACGCGGACAGGTCCCCGATGCCGAGGCGCTGCGCGCGCATCTGCGGGCCGTGCACCGCGATCATGCAGGTTTCACCGAGACCTGTGCGCGGGCCTGTTGCGACGATGCCGGGCGCACCAGCTATGACTGGCTGGCCGAGGTGGTACCCGACGGGGGCGGGCGCGTTCTGGATCTCGCCTGCGGGTCGGGTCCGCTGCTGAATATCCTGCACGACCGCGCGGCCGGGCTTCACCTGACCGGCGTGGACATGTGCCCCGAGGAACTGGCGCTGGCGCGCGCGCGGTTGCCCGACGGGGCCGCCGACCTGATGCAGGCCGAGGCGCAGGACATGACGGACGTTCCCGACGGATCGCATGATGCGGTGCTGTGTCACTGGGCGCTGACCCTGATGGACCCGGTCACGCCGGTTCTGGACGAGGTTCGGCGGGTTCTGGCGCCGGGTGGACGGTTCGCGGCCCTCGTGGACGGACCGATGGAGGCCGCGCCGGGCTACGAGGCCGTGCATGACCTGATCTACGGCCATGTGCAGGCCGAACTGCCCGGTTACGGCGAGATCGATCTGGGCGACCCGCGCGTGCGGGGCACCGAAAGCCTGAGCGATCTGGTGCGCGCCGCCTTTCCGGCGGCGACCGTGACTGTCGAGACTGGCGTCGTCGCAATGG
>CAJXLG010000118.1 GCA_913055885.1 uncultured Rhodospirillales bacterium | reverse complement strand
ATCTTCCAGCCCTTGCCGGGCAGCTCGCGCACCCGGCCGAGCCAGTTGGGGTCCAGCTCGCTGCCCCGGTAATATTCCAGGAACTCCTCGCGCTTCACCTTGCAGCGCTCGGCCATGCGCAGAAGCCGGCCCTCCAGGCTCATGAGGCGCCGGTTGAGGTCGTACAGCCGCTCCAGAAGCTCCTCGATGCGCGCGCTGTTCAGGTGGACGGCCTCCATGTGCCCCACCATCTCGCGCTTGAGCTTGTCGTAGCGGCGCTCCGTGTTGGCCGGCACCTGCTCGCCCCGCTGCAGGGCGTTCATGCGCTGCTCCTGCACCTTGGCGAGCTTCTGATAGGTCTCCTCGATGGCGCGGAACTGTTCCACCACGCGCTCGAACAGCTCCTCCTCCATGCGGGCGACGGAGACGGTGGAATCGTCGCTTTCGCTCTCGTCTTCCTCTTCCGCCTCGCCCTCGGCGTCGCCTTCACCCTCGCCTTCGCCGGCCTCGTCGGTCCCGCCGTCGCCTTCGCCGGCCTCGGCCTCCCCGGCCTCGCCGTCGCCGCTCTCGGCGGCCCCTTCGCCGGCATCCGCCGCGGGCCCGGCCTCGCCGCCGGTGCCGGCGCTCTCGGCGGCGGCCGGCTGCTCGGCGTTCCCGCTCTCGCCCTCGCCCGCCTCGTCGTCGTTGGCGGCCGGGCGCTCCTCCTTGAGCTGGCCGGAATCCGCCTCCTCCTGGGCATCCATGGCCTCCGCCACGGCCTCGCCCACGGTGGTGGCGGTGCCGCCCGAATCGCTGCCCACGGGGGCATTGCCGTAGGTGGCGTCCAGGTCGATGATGTCGCGCAGCAGCATGCGCCCTTCCAGGAGGGCGTTGTGCCACGTGATGATGGCGCGGATGGTCAGCGGGCTTTCGCAGATGCCGCCGATCATCATTTCGCGGCCGGCCTCGATGCGCTTGGCGATGGCGATCTCGCCCTCGCGCGACAGCAGCTCCACGGAGCCCATCTCGCGCAGGTACATGCGCACGGGGTCGTCGGTGCGGCCGATCTCGTCCTCGTCGACGTTGCCGGCCCCCTCGGACTCCTCCTCGTCGCTCTGGGCGGAGACGATGTCGTCCGTCTCCTCGTTCTCCACCACCGAAATGCCCATCTCGGAGAGCATGGTCATGGTGTCCTCGATCTGCTCGGAGGACACCTCGTCCGGCGGCAGCGCCTCGTTCAGCTCGTCGTAGGTGACATAGCCGCGCTGCTTGCCGCGGGCGACCATCTTCTTGACGGCCGCCCCCATGCTGTCCAGAAGGGGGCTGTCCTGCTGCTGGCCCTCTTCCTGCTGGCTGTCGTCCGTCTTGGCGGCGGTGTTGGTCTTGCTAGCCATGCGCGCGCGCTCCTGAAGTCGCCGAATACCGCTCCGGGCCGGGCGCCGGGCGCCCGGACGCGGGGCGTTACGAACCCTTGCCGGGAATATCGTGGCGGGACTCCGTCTCCGGGTCCCGCGCCGCCTGCTGCTTCTCGTCCAACAGGTTCTGCAGGTGCTGGAGGGTGTTCTCCGACATGTCCGCGGCCAACCGCTCCCCGGCTTGTTGCAGGTCAGCCTCCAGGGCCTGCCAGTGGCACAGGTCGTACAGATGCTCCCAACCAGCGCGGGCCGTTTCCGGGTCCGCCTCCGGATGGGCGAAGGCGGCGTGGATGCTCGTCGCTTCCGCCAGAAGCGAGTCCACCGCCGACCCGTACCCCAGGTCCCGTAAATGGCGGCAAAGAGTGGCGGAATCAAGCCCCGACGCTTCGGAAAGGCGCTTTATGACCTCCTGGCGCAGCTTGTCAAGGGCCGGGTCGTGAAAGCCGAGGGTTCCCAGGCGTTCGCCCACCGAATCGAAGATGCCGGGGTGCAGGAGAACCGTCGCCAGCATGAGTCTTCCCCGAATCGTCCGCCCGTCGGGCGGCGCCGCCGGGGGCGTGGCCGGGGCCTGCGGCCGGCGTTCCCCGGTGTTGCCCGACCGGCCCCGGCGTCCGCCCCCGCTCCGGCCCGTGCCCCGCTGGTCGCGCAGCGCCTGGAAGAAGCGGTCGCGCAGGGCGCGCCGGTAGTGCTCGCCCACGGTGCGGTCGCCGACGCGCCCGGCCATGTCGTCCGCCGCCCGTTCCAGGCGCGCGCGCGCCTCCGGCGTGTCCAGCCGGTGGGCCTGGCGCAGGCTGCGCCACAGCACGTCCACCAGGGCGTCGGCGTTGTCCAGGCGCTCGTGCAGGGCGCGCGCGCCGCGCCGCTGCACCAGGGTGTCGGGGTCCTCGCCCGCCGGCAGCAGGGCGAAGCGCAGCGTCACCCCCGGGCGCAGGCGCGGCAGGGCGCGTTCGGCGGCACGCGCCGCGGCCCGCTGGCCGGCGTCGTCGCCGTCGAAGCACAGCACGGGCTCCGGCGCCAGGCGCCACAGGCCGTCGATCTGGTCCTCCGTGAGGGCCGTGCCCAGGGGCGCCACCGCCTCCTGCACCCCGGCCTGGGCCAGGGCGAGGACGTCCATGTAGCCCTCGGCGACCACCACGCGCCCGGCGTTGCGCGCCGCCTCGCGCGCCTGGGCCAGGCCGTACAGCACCTCGCCCTTGCGGAACAGCGGCGTTTCCGGGGAGTTCAGGTACTTGGGCCGGCCGTCGCCGAGCAACCGGCCGCCGAAGGCCACGACGCGCCCGCGCCGGTCCGTGATGGGGAAGATGACGCGGTCGCGGAAGCGGTCGTAGGGCTGGCCGCCGTCCTCCGGCCGGATGAGCAGCCCCGCCTCCACGAGCTGGTCCTCGGTGATGCCCTCGCGCTGGAGGGCGTCGCGCAGGACGCCGCGCCCGCCCGGCGCATAGCCCAGGCGGTAGTGCTGCACCGTGGCCTGCGTCAGGCCGCGCGCCTCCAGGAGATAGCGCCGCGCCTCGGCGCCCGGGGCGGTGTGCAGCTGGCGCTCGAACCACCGGCAGGCCGCCTCCATGACCTCGCGCAGGCCGGCCCGGCGGTTCTCGCGCTCCGCCTCTTGCGGGTCCTCGCGGGGCATCTGGAGCCCCGCCTGGCTGGCGAGCTGTTCCACGGCCTCGCGGAAGGACAGGCCGCCCTGTTCCATCTCGAAGTCGATGACGGAACCGTGCGCCCCGCAGCCGAAGCAGTGGTAGAAGCCCTTGTCGTCGTTGACGGTGAACGACGGCGTCTTCTCGTCGTGGAAGGGGCACAGGCCGATGAACTCGCGGCCGTTGCGGGTGAGGCGCACACGCCGGCCCACCACCTCCGACGGGCGCAGACGCGCCCGCAGCTCCTCCAGGAAGGCGTTGGGCAGGGCCATGGGGAGGCTCCCGACTCGGGGGGCGGACCCGGCGCTCGTTCAGCGCAGGTGTTCCTTGGCAATGGTGCTGGCGCGCACGAAGTCCATGCGGCCGGCGTAGCGATCGCGCAGGACCGCCATGACGCGGCCCATGTCCTTGAGGCCGCCCGCGCCGACCTCGCCGATCACCTCGTCCACGGCGGCGGTGGTCTCCGGCTCGCCGAGCTGCCTGGGCAGGAACTGCTCGATGTAGGCGATCTCCTCGGCCTCGCGCCGGGCCAGCTCCGTGTTGCCGCCCTGCTCGTAGACCTCGATGGCCTCGCGCCGCTGGTGCACCATCTCCTGGAGCATGTCCAGGATCTCGTGATCGGCGATTCCCTCGTCCGCGGCGCCGCGGCCGCGCGCCGCCAGATCCCGGTCCTTGAGCGCCGCCAGGATGAGGCGCAACGTGGTGACCGCCACCTCGTCCCGGCGTTCCAGCGCCTGGCGCAGCGCTTCGTTCAAACGGGCACGCATCATCTCGGCGCAACCCTCGTCTGCCGGGCACTCCCGGTGCCCCATGGGCGCGGCCGGCCCGGGAGGCCGGCCGGCCCCTTGTTACGGGATTTGACACTTTCTTTCAAGTGCCTGATTGCGCCCCATTTTGGGGCGAAGGCCGGGCTTGACGCCGGCCCGGGATTTGCTTATTCCTTCACCGCCTGTCGCGCCGCACCACCGCTGAAGAGCCCCGCCCATGACCGAGCTGCCGGCTCCGCCGCCCGAAGCCACCGCCGCCCTTGTCCTGGCCGACGGGAGCGTTTTCTGGGGTCGTGGTGTCGGAGCCGCCGGGGAAGCCGTGGGCGAGGTCTGCTTCAACACGGCCATGACCGGCTATCAGGAGGTGGTGAGCGACCCCTCCTACGCCGGCCAGATCATCACCTTCACCTTCCCCCATATCGGGAATGTGGGCACGAACCGCGACGATGTGGAGACCGTCACGCCGGCGGCGCGCGGCGTCGTGCTCAAGGCGCCGGTCACCGATCCCGCCAACTGGCGGGCCGCGGAACACCTGGACGCCTGGCTCCGGAAACACGGCATTCCCGGTATAACGGGCGTCGATACCCGCCGCCTGACCCGGCGAATCCGCGACGGCGGGGCGCCGCACGGAGTCGTGGTGCACGCCCCCGAGGGCGGCTTCGACGCCGACGCCATGCGCCGGCGGGCCGCCGAATGGCCCGGCCTGGAAGGCATGGACCTGGCGGCCGGCGTGTCCTGCCGCCAGGCGCATGACTGGAGCCAGACCCTGTGGCGCCCGGACCGGGGCTACGGCACCCTGGAGACGCCGCGGCGCCACGTCGTCGCCATCGACTACGGCTGCAAGCACAACATCCTGCGCGCCCTGGCCGAGGTGGGCTGCCGGGTGACGGTGGTACCCGCCGACACGGACGCCGAGAGCATCCTGGCGCGCGATCCCGACGGCGTCTTCCTCTCCAACGGGCCGGGCGACCCCGCCGCCACGGGCGAATACGCCGTGCCCGTCCTGGAGGCGCTGCTGCGTCACGATGTGCCCATCTTCGGCATCTGCCTGGGGCACCAGATGCTCACCCGGGCCCTCGGGGCCGGCACCTACAAGATGCCCAACGGCCACCGCGGGGCGAACCATCCCGTGCGCGACGGCTTCACCGGCAAGGTGGAGATAACCAGCCAGAACCACGGCTTCGGCGTGGACCGGGCCAGCCTGCCGGAAACCGTGGTGGAAACCCACACGTCGCTGTTCGACGGCACGGTGGAAGGCATCCGCGTCCTCGACCGGCCGGTCTTTTCCGTGCAGTACCACCCCGAGGCCTCGCCCGGGCCGCGGGACAGCCATTACCTGTTCGAGCGCTTCGCCGCCCTCATGGACGGCGAGACCCCCGACCGCTGAGCGCCGCGGGAGCCACTTCATGCCCAGACGCGAAGACATCCGGTCCATCCTCATCATCGGCGCCGGCCCCATCATCATCGGCCAGGCCTGCGAGTTCGACTATTCCGGCACCCAGGCGTGCAAGGCCCTGCGCGAGGAGGGCTACCGGGTCATCCTGGTGAACTCCAACCCGGCCACCATCATGACCGACCCGGACCTCGCCGACGCCACCTACGTGGAGCCCATCACGCCGGAGATGGTGGCCCGCATCCTGGAGCGCGAGCGCCCCGACGCCCTGCTGCCCACCCTGGGCGGCCAGACGGGCCTCAACACGGCCATCGACCTGTGGGACGACGGCACCCTGGCGCGCCTGGGCGTGGAGCTCATCGGCGCCGACCGCCACGTCATCGCGCGCGCCGAGGACCGCCAGCAGTTCCGCGGCGCCATGGACGGGATCGGCCTCGACTCGCCGAAAAGCCGCCTCGTCAACGGCATGGACGAGGCCCGCAGCGTGCAGGCGGAAATCGGCCTTCCCGTCATCATCCGACCCTCCTACACCCTGGGCGGCACGGGCGGCGGCGTCGCCTACAACACGGAGGAGTTCGAGCGCATTGTCTCCGGCGGCCTGGCCGCCTCCCCCGTGCACGAGGTGCTCATCGAGGAATCCGTGCTGGGGTGGAAGGAATTCGAGATGGAGGTGGTGCGCGATGTGGCGGACAACGCCATCATCATCTGCGGCATCGAGAACATCGACCCCATGGGCGTGCACACGGGCGATTCCGTCACCGTCGCCCCGACGCTGACGCTCACCGACAAGGAATACCAGGTGATGCGCGACGCCGCCATCGCGGTGCTGCGCACCATCGGCGTGGAGACGGGCGGCTCCAACGTGCAGTTCGCCGTGCACCCGGAGACGGGGCGCATGGTGGTGATCGAGATGAACCCGCGCGTCTCGCGCTCCTCGGCGCTGGCCTCCAAGGCCACCGGCTTCCCCATCGCCAAGATCGCCGCCAAGCTCGCCGTGGGCTACACCCTGGACGAGCTGAGCAACGACATCACGGGTGTCACGCCGGCCTCCTTCGAGCCCACGCTGGACTACGTGGTGACCAAGCTGCCGCGCTTCACCTTCGAGAAGTTCCCCGGCGTCACGCCCACCCTCACCACCTCCATGAAGTCCGTGGGCGAGGCCATGGCCATCGGCCGCTCCTTCGCCGAATCCCTGCAGAAGGGGCTGCGCTCCCTGGAAACGGGGCTCACCGGGCTGGACGAGGTGGCGCTGCCGGAGGGGCCGGACAACCCCGACGCCCTGCGCGCCGCCCTGGCGACGCCGCGCCCCGACCGCCTGCTGGTCATCGCCCAGGCCTTCCGCGCCGGCATGACCGTCGAGGAGGTCCACGCCACGTGCCGCTACGAGCGCTGGTTCCTGCGCCAGATCGCCGGGATCGTGGCCGCCGAGGCCGAGGTGCGCACGAGCGGCCTGCCGCACGACGCGCCCGGTTTCTACCGCCTCAAACGGCTGGGCTTCGCCGACGACCGGCTGGCGAAGCTGGCGGGCACCACGGCCGCCGCCGTGGCCGGCCGGCGGGCGGCGCTGGGCGTCCATCCCGCGTTCAAGCGCATCGACACCTGTGCCGGCGAGTTCCCGGCGCAGACCTCGTACATGTATTCCTGCTACGAGGGGGACGGCCACCTGCCGGCTGAGTGCGAGGCCGACCCCACCGCCCGCGAGAAGGTGGTCATCCTGGGCGGCGGCCCCAACCGCATCGGCCAGGGCATCGAGTTCGACTACTGCTGCGTCCACGCCGTCTACGCCCTGGCCGAGGCGGGCTACGAGACCATCATGATGAACTGCAACCCGGAGACGGTCTCCACGGACTACGACACCTCCGACCGGCTCTATTTCGAGCCCCTGACGGCGGAGGACGTCATCGAGGCCATCCGGGCGGAGCAGCGGAACGGCACGGTGCGCGGCGTCATCGTCCAGTTCGGCGGGCAGACGCCGCTCAAGCTCGCCCGCGACCTGGAGGCCGCCGGCATCCCCATCCTGGGCACGGCGCCCGACGCCATCGACCTGGCCGAGGACCGCGAGCGGTTCCAGGACCTCCTCCACCGCCTGGACCTCAAGCAGCCGGCCAACGCCATCGCCTACTCCTACGAGGAGGCCGTGGGGCTGTGCGAGTCCATCGGCTATCCGGTGGTGTTGCGGCCGTCCTATGTCCTGGGCGGGCGCGCCATGGAGATCGTCCACAACACGGAAAGCCTCAAGCGCTACATGACGGAGGCGGTGCGGGTCTCCGGCGAGAACCCGGTGCTCATCGACTCCTACCTCCAGGACGCCGTGGAGCTGGACGTGGACGCCGTGTCCGACGGCCGCACCGTCACCGTCGCCGGCATCATGGAGCACATCGAGGAGGCCGGCATCCACTCGGGCGATTCGGCGTGCTCCCTGCCGCCGCACGAGATGTCCGAGACGGCGCTGGAGAAGCTGCGCCAGCAGACGGAGGCCCTGGCGCTGGGGCTCAACGTGCGCGGCCTTTTGAACATCCAGTTCGCCCTCAAGGGCGACGACGTCTACATCCTTGAGGTGAACCCGCGCGCCAGCCGCACGGTCCCCTTTGTCGCCAAGGCCACGGGCGTGCCCCTGGCCAAGATCGCC
>CAJXLG010000117.1 GCA_913055885.1 uncultured Rhodospirillales bacterium | reverse complement strand
GATGGCGCGAAGCGCGTGACCACGGTCATGAGGCGGATGCTCCGTCGGCGGTAACCGGCCTGCGGGGCGTGCTGCGCTGCCACAGCCCCTTGACGCCGGCCGTGTTACCGGCAACACGGCGGCGGGTCAAGCATGTTCCACAACCCGGACCGGCCGGGCGCACGCCGCCGGCCGGCGGGGCGGGGAGGACAGGTCGTGCGGGGGTGGCTGGAACGGCTGGCGGGCCTGGCGCTCGCCGAGCGGTCGCGCTGGATCACATGGCTGCCGGTGGCCCTGGGTGCCGGGGTGGCGGTGTATTTCATGCTGCCGCGCGAGCCCCCGGTGTGGCCGGCCCCGGCCCTCGTGCCGCCGGCCGTGGCGGCGGCCTTCCTGGCCCGGGCGCGGCCCTTCCTGCTGGCGCTCGCCGTGGGGATCGGCGCCTTCGCCGTGGGCTTCACCGCCGCCCAGGTGCGCACCCATGCCGTGGCGGCGCCCGTGCTCGACGGCGAGACGGGGCCGGTGGCCGTGCGCGGCCGCGTGACGGACGTGGACCCGGGCACCGACGGCTATGAAATGCGCCTGGCGCGGCCCGCGATCCCCGGCCTCGACCCCGGGGAGACGCCGCGCCGGGTGCAGGTGAGCGTGGCGGCCGACGCGGGTGAGAAGGGCGCTGCCGCTCCGCCCGCGGTGGGCGCCCGCGTGCGAGTCGAGGCCCGCCTGTGGCCGCCGCCGGGACCCGCCGCGCCGGGCGCCTTCGACTTCGCCCGGCGCGCCTGGTTCCAGCGGCTGGGGGCCGTGGGCTATGCCGTGCAGCCGCCCGGGCGGGTGGGGGCGCCGCGCCTCACGGGGCCGGCCGTGCGCATGGCCGCGGCGCGCGACGCCATCGTGGACCGGGCGCGGGCGGTGGTTCCGGGCGTGGCCGGCGACGTGGTGGCCGCCCTCATGACGGGCGAACGATCGGCCATTCCCGCTGCTGTCCTGGATGCCGTGCGTGCCGCCGGTCTGGCCCACCTCCTTGCCATCTCCGGCCTGCACATGGGCCTGGTGGCCGGCATCGTGTTCTTCGGCGTCCGGGCCGCGCTTGCCCTGGTGCCGTGGCTGGCGCTGCGTCTGCCGGTCAAGAAGATCGCGGCCGGCGCGGCCCTGGCCGCCGCCCTCGGCTACATGCTGCTCACCGGCGCGCCCGTCCCCACGCAGCGGGCCTTCCTCATGACGGCCCTGGTGCTGGGCGCCCTGCTCCTGGACCGGCGGGCCATCTCCATGCGCCTGGTGGCGTGGGCGGCGACGGCCATCCTGGTGGTGCAGCCCGAGGCGCTGCTTGGGGCGAGCTTCCAGATGTCCTTTTCCGCCGTGGTGGCCCTGGTGGCGGCGTACGAGTGGGCGGCGCCGCGTTTCGCCGCGTGGCGCGGGTACCTGCGGGATGCCGGGCAGGGCTGGCAGCTCCCGTTGTGGTATCTGGCGGGGGTGGCCTTCAGCACGGTCATCGCCGGGGCCGCCACGGCCCCCTTCGCCGCCTTTCATTTCAACCGCCTGGCCGCCTACAGCTTGATGGCGAACCTGGCCGCCGTGCCCCTTACGGGCCTGTGGGTCATGCCCTGGACCCTGGTGGCCTTCGCGGCCTGGCCCCTGGGCCTGGAAGGCTGGGCCCTGGCGCCGGCGGGGTGGGGGGCCCAGGGACTCGTCGCCATTGCCCGGACCGTGGCCGCGTGGCCCGGCGCCGCCCATTTCGTCCCCGCCGGCCCCGTTTGGGGGCTGGGCCTCATCGCCCTGGGCGGCTTGTGGCTGTGCCTGTGGCAGCGGTGGTGGCGTGCCTTCGGCGTCGCCGGCATCGTGGCGGGTGCGGCCGTGCTCATGCTCGCCCCGCGCCCCGACGTGCTGGTGAGCCGCGACGGTGACCGCATGGCCGTGCGCGGGCGCTCCGGCAATCTCTGGCTGTCTGAGGGCGGCGGCTACACGGCGCGGCTGTGGCTTCGGCGCAACGGGGAGCCGCCGTCGGCGGGGCGGCCATGGCCGGAGCGGGGACCGGCGGCGGGCGGCGCCCTGCGTTGCGACGGCGTGGGGTGCGTCTACCGCAGGGCCGGGACGACGGTGGCCCTCGTGCGCGACCTGCGTGCCCTGGCGACGGCGTGCCGCCGGGCGGACGCCGTGGTGGCGCCGGGCGTCACGCTGACCCCGGACTGCTCGGCCGTCACCGTGGATCGCCGTGCGACGGCGCGCCACGGCGCTCATGCGCTCCATGTCGGGGCGGACAGGGTGCGTGTCGAGCGGGCACGCCCGACCCCCGGTGCGCGGCCATGGACGGCGCGGCGGTAAAAAGGCTATTCATACCGCCGCAACAGGGCGGCCAGCCGGCCCTGGATGCGCACGCGGTCGCGCGGGAAGACGCGTGTTTCGTAATCGGGGTTGGCGGGTTCCAGGGCGACGGCGCCGCCCCGGTGGCGCAGGCGCTTGAGGGTGACTTCCTGCTCGTCCACCAGGGCCACGACGATGACGCCCGTGTCGGCCGTTTCGCAGGCGCGCACGACGGCCGTATCCCCGTCGAGGATGCCGGCATCCCGCATGGAATCGCCCTCCACCTCCAGGGCATAGTGCTCGCCGCCCCGGACCAGGCCGGCCGGCACCTCGACGTGGTTGTCCACGTCGCGCAGGGCCTCGATGGGCGTCCCCGCGGCGATCCGGCCCAGCAGGGGCAGGCTCACGGCGTCGGCCGGGGTTTCCGTCACCTCCGCGGACGGCAGCGGGTCCCTGCCGGTGAAGCCGCCGTCGATGACCGTGGCGGTGAAGCCGCCGGCCGGCGTTTCCCCGCCCGCCGGCGCGCTCCCGTCGGGCCGCCGCAGGACTTCCAGCGCCCGCGCCCGGTGGGGCAGGCGGCGCAGAAATCCCCGCTCCTCCAGGGCGCTGATGAGCCGGTGAATGCCCGACTTGGAGCGCAGGCCGAGCGCCACCTTCATCTCGTCATACGAAGGCGGCACCCCTCTCGCCTGGAGCCGGTCGTCGATGAAGGCGAGAAGCTCGTACTGCTTGCGGGTCAGCATCCACCCCCCTTCGGCCGGATGGCGGCCGGAATCATGTCGAACAAAAACCAAACATTCACCGATTGTTCTACTTTGGTTCCGCCACGGCGTCAAGGACCCTTCCGCCGAATCCGGGCCCGTGGCACAATGATGAGGACAGGACGGGAGAGGCGGCCATGGCAACGGCACGCACGGGTACCGGCATCCTCGCGGTATTGCTTCTGGCGGTCGGGGTGGGCGCCTGCGACAAGGGGCCCGTGCGGGTGCAGCAGCGCGAACACTGCAAGATGGCGGCGGAACGCAGCGTCCGGAAGGCCGCCTCGACGACCATCGAGCGGGTCCACGCGTGGGAAATCGAGGACAGCCGCAACGTCTCGGTGATCATTACGGCCCGCTATGACGACGGCCGAAACGTCACCACGGTGGTGAAGTGCCGCTACCGCCGCACACCGAAAGGGAGCCCGGTCTTCGGCACGCCCGTCATCCGGGCCACGGGCATCGCCATCAACGGCGCGCCGCTGGGGCGCACGGAGCTGGGCCTGTACAACTCCGCCATCGAACGGAGCCTGTAACGCCCACGCGGAATCGACGGACACCCGCCACGACGGATCAGGGCGCGAGCCCCTCGGGCAGGGTGAGCACCTCGACGCTGTCGCCGGCCGCCGCGGCGGGGGCGTGCTCCGGCCGCACGATCAGGGCGTCCGCCGCCGCCAGGGCGGACAGGACGCCGCTGTCCTGGCCCGTCAGGGGAGTCGCCCACAGGGTGCCGCCGCCATCGCGGGTCAGGGTGGCGCGCAGGTGGTCGCGGCGCAGGTCGTTGGCCGGAAGATCGGTGGCCAGGCGCGCGGTGACCCGCTCCCCGGCCGCTTCCGGCAGCAGGCCGTGCAGGCGGCGCAGGACGGGGCGCAGGAAGAGGGCCGCCGTCACCAGGGCCGAGACGGGGTTGCCCGGCAGGCCCAGCACCGGTGTTCCCCCGGCGTGGCCGAACATCAGGGGTTTGCCGGGCCGCATGGCCACCTTGTGGAAGGCCAGATCGGCGTCCCCCAGGAGGTCGCGCACGATGTCGTGATCGCCCACGGAGACGCCGCCCGAGGTGACCAGCAGGTCGGCCCCGCGCGCCGCGCCCGCCAGGGCCTCAAGGGTCTCGCGGTCGTCGCCGGCGATGCCCAGGTGCGTCGCCTCGCCGCCGTGCGCCGTGACCATGGCGGCCAGGGCGGGGCCGTTGGAGCCGCAGATCTGGGTGGGGCCAAGGGGCTCCCCCGGCAGCGCCAGTTCGTCCCCGGTGGACAGGACGGCCACGCGGGGCCGGCGCACCACGGGCAGCCAGGGCCGGTTCATGGCGGCCGCCAGGCCGATGGCGCGGGCGTCCAGGGGACGGCCGCGCGTCAGCAGGATGTCGCCGGCGGCGAAATCCAGGCCGGCCGGACGGACGGAGCGGCCGGCACCGACGCTGTCGTTGACGGTGACGGTGGCGCCGTCGCGTTCCGTGTCCTCCTGCATCACCACCGCGTCGGCCCCGTCGGGCACGGCCGCGCCGGTGTAGATGCGTACCGCCTCGCCCGGGCCCAGGGGGCCGGCGAAGGGCTCGCCCGCCGCCGAGGTACCCGTCACCGCGAGGCGCGCGGGAGGCGCCGCCACGTCGGCGGCGCGCACGGCATAGCCGTCCATGGCGGAGACGGCCACCGGCGGCTGGTCGCGCCGGGCCGCCACGTCGGCGGCGAGGACCCGCCCGGCGGCGGCATCGAGGCCCGCCACTTCCGCCGGCAGGGGCGCGAAAGCGTTAAGCAGGCGCTCGCGTGCTTCTTCAACCGTGATCATCAGGATGCCTCGTAACTTCCTGATTTGCCACCGGACTTTTGGATGAGCCGCACGTCCGTCAGGCGCATGCCGCGGTCCACGGCCTTGCACATGTCGTACACCGTGAGCCCGGCCACGGAAACGGCCGTCAGGGCCTCCATCTCGGCGCCGGTGCGCTCGGCCACCTTCACCGTGGCCCGGATGGCGATGGCGCTTTCCTCGGGCTCGGGCGACAGCTCCACCGTCACGGACGACAGGGTGAGGGGATGGCACAGGGGAATGAGGTCGCCCGTGCGCTTGGCGCCCATGATGCCGGCGAGCTGCGCCACCGTGAGCACGTCACCCTTTTCCACGCCCTGGCGCTGGATGAGGGCCAGGGTCTCGGACCGGCACAACACGCGGCCGGCGGCGACGGCCACACGGTCCGTGGCCGCCTTGTCCGACACGTCCACCATGACAGCGTTGCCGCGGGAGTCGAAGTGGTTGAGGTCGTTCATGCGCCGTCTCCCTCGAGCAGGGCGCGGGTGGCGGCGGCCACGTCGTCGTGGCCCATGAGGTGTTCGCCCACCAGGAAACAGCGCGCCCCCGCCATGGCCATGCGGTCCAGGTCGGCCTTCGTTTTCAGGCCGCTCTCGCACACCACCAGGGCGTCCTCGGGCGCCCAGGGCGCCAGGGTTTCGGTGGTGGCGAGGTCGGTGGTCATGGTGGCGAGGTCGCGGTTGTTGATGCCCAGGATCCTGGGCTCCATGAGAAGCGCCCGCTCCATCTCCGCCTGGTCGTGCACCTCAAGCAGCACGTCCATGTCGTAGCACTGGGCCACGGTCATCATCTCGCGCAACTGGGCGTCGGAGAGGGCGGCGGCGATGAGGAGCACCGCGTCGGCGCCGATGGCCCGGGCCTCCACCACCTGGTAGGGGTCGATGAGGAAGTCCTTGCGCAGCACCGGCAGGTCCGTCGCGTCGCGCGCCTGCCGCAGGAAGGTGTCGTCGCCCTGGAACCAGGGCGTGTCGGTGAGCACCGACAGCCCGGTGGCGCCGCCGTCGGCGTAGGCGCGGGCGAGGGCGGCGGGGTCGAAATCCGATCGGATCAGCCCGGCCGAGGGCGATGCCTTCTTGATCTCGGCGATGAGGCCGTAACGCATGGCCATGACGGCCCCCCACAGGGCGTCGGCGAAGCCACGCACCGCAGGGGCCTCGCCGGCCAGGGCGTCCAGGTCCTCCAGCGACCGTTCGCCCTGGCGCCGGTCCACTTCCGCCCGCTTGTCGGCACAGATCTGATCGAGAATGGTGCTCAAGCCGACGCTCCCGCGGCGTTGGTGAAGGCCACGAGCCGGTCCAAGACCTGTTGCGCCCGGCCCTCGTCGATGGCCAGCGCCGCCTGCGCCACGCCGTGGTCCAGGCTGGTGGCGCGGTCCGTCACCACCAGGGCGGCCGCGGCGTTGAGCACCACGATGTCGCGGTAGGCGCCGGGATCGCCCGCCAGGACCCGGCGCAGGGCCTCGGCGTTCGCCTCGGCGTCGCTGCCGCGCAGGTCATCCAGGGTCCAGCGGCCCAGGCCCACGCTTTCCGGTTCCACCGTGAAGGTGACGATGTCGTCGCCGCGCACCTCCGCCACATGGGTGGGGCCGGTGACCGTGAGCTCGTCCAGGCCGTCGGCGCCGTGCACCACCCACGCGCGCCCGACCCCGAGCCGGCCCAGCACCTCCGCCATGGGCTCCACCCAGTCGCGATGGAAAACGCCCACCACCTGGCGGTCGGCGCCGGCGGGATTGGACAGGGGCCCCAGGAGGTTGAAGATGGTGCGCGTGCCCAGTTCCTTGCGGGGGCCGGCCACGTGCCGCATGGCGGCGTGGTGGCGCGGCGCCATGAGAAAGCCGATGTCCATCTCGGCGAGGCCGCGCTCCACGGTTTCCGGCTCGGCGTCGGTGTTGACGCCCAGCGCCTTGAGCACGTCGGCGGAGCCGGAGCGCGACGACGAGGCCCGGTTGCCGTGCTTGGCGACGGGCGCGCCGCACGCCGCCACCACCAGCGCCGCCGCCGTGGAGACGTTCACCGTGCCCGCCTCGTCGCCGCCCGTGCCGCAGGTGTCCACGGCGCCCGCCGGTGCCCGGATGGTGAGCGCCTTCTGCCGCATGGCGCGGGCCGCGCCGGTGATCTCGTCCACCGTTTCGCCTCGCGTGCGCAAGGCCATGAGGAAGCCGCCGATCTGGGACGGCGTGGCTTCGCCCGACATGATGAGGTCGAAGGCGTTCTCCGCTTCCGCCTCGCTCAGGGGCCGCCCCGCGGCACAGCGGGCGAGCAGTTCCTTCATGGCGGCGGCCGGTTCGGCCATCAGGCTGCCTCCCTGGCGGGTCCGGTGGTTGCGAGGCCGAGGAAATTGCGCAGCACGGCATGCCCGTGCTCCGAGGCGATGCTCTCGGGATGGAACTGCACGCCGTGAACGGGCCGCTCACGATGTTGCAGGCCCATGATGGTGTCGTCGTCGGCCGTCCAGGCCGTCACCAGCAGGCATTCGGGCAGGGCGCGGTGTTCCACCACCAGGGAATGATAGCGCGTCGCGCCGAAGGGCGAGGGCAGGCCGGCGAAAACGCCGTGCCCCGTATGATGAACGTCGCTTACCTTGCCGTGCATGGGTTCGGGCGCGCGGGCGACGCTGCCCCCGAAGGCCTGGCCGATGACCTGGTTGCCCAGGCACACGCCCAGGATGGGCCGGTCCGCCGGCGCGCGCCGGACGACGTCCAGGCAGATGCCGGCCCGGTCGGGATCGCACGGGCCGGGGGAGATGATGATTCCCGCGTCGCCCAGCGCCAGGGCGGCGTCGGCATCCAGGGCGTCGTTGCGCCGCACGGCGACCTCGGCGCCCAGCTCACTGAGGTAGTGCCACAGGTTCCAGGTGAAACTGTCGTAGTTGTCGATGAGCAGGAACATCGGCCCGTCCCGATCGGTGTACCGGCAAAAAGGATGCGGAAGGGCCCCGGTCCCGTCAAGGCGCGGCCGCCAGGACATTCCCCATGTTTTCTCAAACGCCCGTCGGGTGGCGCCATCTTTCGAGGCTCCGCCTTCGGCGGAGCACC
>CAJXLG010000116.1 GCA_913055885.1 uncultured Rhodospirillales bacterium | reverse complement strand
TGCATCTTCGATTTGTTGTCGAAGGGCAGCAGCTTGACCGTCACGTGCTGGGTGTAGAAGAGGGCGCACGCCGCCACCGTGGCCGCCGCCACCACGCCCAGGGTGACGCCGGCCCGGGTCTTCGTGCGCAGGAGCGGGCGCACGGCGGCGATGTAGGCACGCCCCATGGCGCCCGGCTGGTAGTGCTGGACGCCCTCGAAGTCGGCCTCGTTCTCCGGCGGCGGCGCGTGGGTGCGCGGGCTCGCCACCTTGCACAGCAGCCACGGCGTGATGATCACCGCCACGAAGAAGGAGAAGATCATGGCGGCCGAGGCGTTGGCCGGAATGGGGCTCATGTAGGGCCCCATGAGCCCGGTGACGAACATCATGGGCAGGAGCGCCACCACGATGGTGAGGGTCGCCATGATGGTGGGGTTGCCCACCTCGGCCACGCCCTCGATGGTCTTCCGCACCGGGCTGCGCGAGTCCCCCATGCGCCAGTGGCGCACGATGTTCTCCAGCACCACGATGGTGTCGTCCACCAGGATGCCGATGGAGAAGATGAGGGCGAAAAGGGAGACCCGGTTGATGGTATAGCCCATCATCCAGGCGGAGAAGAGGGTGAGCAGGATGGTGGTGGGCACAATGACCAGCAGCACCAGCCCCTCGCGCCAGCCCAGCACCAGCCCGATGAGCAGCACGATGGTGAGGGTGGCCGTGCCCAGGTGCAGAAGCAGCTCATTCGCCTTGTGCGAGGCCGTCTTGCCGTAGTTGCGGGTGGTCTTCACGGCCACGTCGTCGGGCACCAGGCGGCCGCGCACCCGTTCGAGCCGGTCCAGAAGGCTGTCCGCCACCACCACGCCGTTGGCCCCCTGGCGCTTGGCCAGGGCCAGGGTGACGGCGGGCCGGCGCGCCACCGTGTCGTCCGGGGCCAGGGTGAGCTGCCACGCCTGGTGCTCCGTGGGCCGGCCCCCCACCACGATGTCCGCCACGTCCTTCACGTAAACGGGCCGGCCGTCGTGGGTGGCAAGGAGCAGGAGACCGATGTCGGGCACGCCCTGGAGCGTCTGGCCGGCCATGACGGGCAGCGACTGGTTGCGCTCGCGCATGCGCCCCGCCGTGAATTTTTCGTTGGCGGCCTTCACCTTGGCCACCAACCGGTTCAGGGGAACGCCGTAGCGCGCCAGCTTTTCCGGATCGGGTTCCACCCGCACCTGGTCGGGACGCTCGCCGACGATGTAGGACAGGCCGACGTTGTCCACCTTGACCAGCTCGTGCTTCAGCTCCTCGGCGATGTTGGTGAGGTCGTTGCTCGTCCAGCGGTCGGGAGCGTCGGGCCGGGGCGTGAGCGTCAGGGTGAGGATGGCCACGTCGTTGATGCCGCGCCCCATGATGAGGGGGGCCGGGATGCCCCTGGGGATGCGGTCCTTGTTGGCGCGGATCTTCTCGTGGACGCGCAGGATGGCGTCATCCTCGTCCGTGCCCACCTTGAAGCGCGCCGTGGCCACCACCCGGTCGTCGCGGGTCTGGGAGTAGACGTGGTCCACGCCGTCGATGCCCTGGAGGATGTCTTCCAGGGGCTTGGTCACCAGCTCCACGGCGTCGGGCGCCTTCAGGCCGTTGGCGCGCACCTGCACGTCCACCATGGGGACGCGGATCTGCGGCTCCTCCTCGCGCGGCAGCATGACCAGCGCCACCACGCCGGCGACGATGGCCGCCAGGAGGACGAGCGGCGTTATGGGCGATTGCAGGAAGACCCGCGTGATGTGCCCGGAGATGCCCAGCTTCATGCCCGCCCCGCTACGGCTTCACCAGGACGTCGCCGGGTTTCAGCCCGGACAGCACCTCCACGCCGCCGTCGCGGCGCCGGCCGGGCTGGACCACCACGTCCTGGCCGCCCTCGAGGCGGGCGTAGGTGACACCGTAGCGGCGGATGAGATAGGCGCGCGGCACGACGAAGGTGCGGCGCGTGCCGGTGCCCACCCAGACGCGGGTGCGTTCGCCGATGAGATAGTCCCCCAGGCCGTCCACCTTGATGTCGGCGACGACGCGGCCGTTCTCGATCTCGGGATAGACCAGCGACACGGTGCCCTCGCGGGTGGCCGCGCGCGCGCCGCCCTCGCGCTCGCCGACCCCGCGCCGGCCCACGAGCACGGGGTCGCCCGTGTCCAGGAAACGGGCGTGGCGCTCCGGCACGCGGATGCGCAGGAAACGCGCGGCGGCGGCGATGCGCGCCACCACCTCGCCCGGCCGGATGACCACGCCGTCCGTCACCTTCACCTTCATGACGCGGCCCGCCTGGGGCGCGCGCACCTTGCCTTCCTCGATGCGGCGCTCGATGACGTTGAGCTCGGCGCGCTGGGCCGCGAGGTTGCGGCGGGCCACGCGCAACTGCGTGCGCGCCTCGTCCAGCCGCGCCTGCGACGCGGCCCCCGATTCGCGCAGCTCCCGCGCCCGGTCCAGGGAGACCCGGGCCAGTTCCTTTTCCGCCTTGAGGGCGTCGATCTTGGCCTCGGCCGCCGCCTTCTGGCGCTGGAGCTTGGGGTCCTCGACGCGGGCGATGACCTCGCCCGCCTCGACGCGGCTGCCCTCGTCCACGTTCAGGGCCGCCACGGTGCCCTGGTTGCGCGCCCGGGCGGCCACCACGTCGGTGCTTTCCACGGTGGCGAAGACGGCCTTGTAGTCCTGGACGCGCTCGGGCTCGACCCGGTAGGTCCCGGCGGCCCGGGCGGGCAGGGCGGGCAGGGCGAGCGCGACCGTGAGCACGAGGGCAAGGGCGATTCGCCCGGCGGCGGCGACGGCGGCTTCGGCGGTGCAACGCATGGGCGCCCTCCCGTTGCGGCGGTGGCCGGGGCCTGGATAGCGTTTTCCTTCCCCGCTTGACAAATATATTAGCTCAAACTAATTAAACAACCAGGATCGAACGAGGCAGACGGACGCTATCGCGCGTTCCCGTGCCGTCAAGGAGGACCCCATGTCCATTGATCGCATCGTGATGGCCTTCGCCGGGGCCGTGGTGCTGGTGACCGTGGCCCTGGCCCTGTTCGCCGGAATCCAATGGGTGCTGTGGATCACCGGCCTGGTGGGGCTGAACATGCTCCAGGCCGCGTTCACGGGCTTCTGCCCGCTGGCCATCATCCTGAAAAAGGCGGGCGCAAGGCCGGGCCAGGCCTTCGCCTGAGGCCACGAGAACACCCGGGTTCCCGCAGCTTCCTTCTCCTCCCCTCCCCCGTCCATCCCGTCCGGGTGGACGGGGTTTTTTTCTGGCGCACGCAGGGAAACGCGCGGCCCCGGGCGCGGCCGGCCGGCCGAAAGCATGGACGACCACCGCCAAACGGGCGCCGTTCGCCCGCAGGGGGAGGTTGATCCACAGTTTCGTCATGTCAACAGAGGGGTCGCTGCCGATGCTCAGATTGAACGGGGCGTCGGAGCCGACGGTATGAAAAAACCAGGAATCTTCCGGGTCGTCCGGGTCCAGGGTCGTGGCGGGTTCGGCTCTCGGGCCTTCGCTGTCACTGTAGTAGGCGTGGCCCGAACCGGTCAGGGCGATGAAATAGCTGTTGGTATCAAAGCGGTGGCGGTAGCGGTCGAGGGCATCGAACGCCCGGGCTTTTTTTTCGGCGTCCGCTTCGGCACGCGCCCAGGCCGCGGGCGAGGCGCTCGCCCACCAGCCACAGGGCCACGAGGGCCACGGCGATGATGAACACGTAGGTGAGCCCGGTGACCGCGAGGGTGCGCCCGCTTAACCCGCCAAGCGCGCGGGGCGACCGGCATGTCAACAACGGTTCACATGCCGGGATCGGGGCCGGGCGGGCGCATCTTCACCATTTCATCAAGGGCCGCGAGCCCGGCGGCGCGTTTACCACTCGTTAAAATTCGGGTAGAATAGAACCATGGACATACGGGCACCAGGGAGGCTGCCATGACGGTCGAAACACTTCATTCCCACCCGGTTGCCCGTTATCGCGTGTGCTGGGAAAGCCTGAGCGGCCACACGGACCGCAGCCGGCCGCTGCCCTGGAGCGTGGCGGAATTCCGCCGGCGCGAGGAAGAGCATGCCGAGGGCCTGCAGGCCGTCTGGCTGGAACGGTGCGAGCCCGTGCAACCGGAAGAGGGCGGCCGGGCCTGACCCGGCGGCCCCTTTCCTGCGGGGCGGGATCGGGTTAGACTTCCGCTCGCCAGGAAATGGCGACAGGAGGCCCGCCCATGTGCCCGGATACCGGCGATTCCGCCCGCGCCCGGGAATCCGAGATCGATTCCTTCAAGCGCCAGCTCTACAGCCATCTGAAACACACGGTCGGCAAGACCTACGAGGTGGCCGACCACCGCGACTGGTACCACGCGCTGGCGCACACCGTCCGCGATCTCCTGGTGGAGGCGTGGATGGACAGCACCCGCCAGCGGTATCACGAGGACGCCAAGCGGGTGTACTACCTGTCCATGGAGTTCCTCATCGGGCGCTCCCTGGAAAAGAACCTCCTCAACACCGGCTTCTACCGGGTGTGCCGCGACACCCTGAACGACCTGGGCCTGGATTTCGCCGCCATCCGCGACCAGGAGGCCGAGGCGGCGCTGGGCAACGGCGGCCTGGGGCGCCTGGCGGCGTGCCTCATGGAATCCATGGCCACCGTGGGCGTCGCCGGCTACGGCTACGGAATCCGCTACGATTACGGCATGTTCCATCAGCGCATCGAGGACGGCCGCCAGGTGGAGGTGCCGGAGAACTGGCTGCGCTACGGCAACCCGTGGGAGTTCGCCCGCCCCGAGGTGTGCTACGCCGTCAACTTCGGCGGCCACGTCACCACCTACCGGGACGACCAGGGCCGCGAGCGCCATCACTGGGCCCCCGGCGAGGGGGTGCGCGCCGTGGCCTACGACCAGCCGATGGCGGGCTACGCGGCGTGGACGGTGAACACCATCCGCCTGTGGGCCGCCAACGCCGCCCAGGCTTTCGACCTCGGCCACTTCAACCGGGGCGACTACATCGCCTCCGTCCAGGACCAGGTGGAGACGGAAAGCCTGTCGCGCGTGCTCTACCCCGACGATTCCACCCACATGGGCCGGACGCTCCGGTTCAAGCAGGAATACTTCTTCGCCTCCGCCACGCTCCAGGACATCCTGCGCCGCTTCCGCAACCAGCACACCGACATGGCCGAGCTGCCGGACCAGGTGGCCATTCAGCTCAACGACACCCATCCCGCCGTCGCCGTGCCCGAACTCATGCGCCTGCTGCTGGATCACGAGGGCCTGGACTGGGCCGCCGCCTGGGACATCACGCGGCGCACCTTCAGCTACACCAACCACACTTTGCAGCCCGAGGCGCTGGAGACGTGGCCGGTCTACCTGTTCGAGTCCCTGCTGCCGCGCCACCTTCAGATCATCTACGACATCAACCATGCGTTCCTGGAGGACGTGCGCCACGCCCACCCCGGCGACGGCGACCTGCTGGCGCGGGTATCCCTCATCGCGGAGGGCGAGGAGCCCCGGGTGCGCATGGCCAACCTGGCCTTCATCGGCAGCCATGCCGTCAATGGTGTGGCGGCGCTGCACACGCGGCTCATGCGCTCCACCGTCTTCGCCGACATGAACGCCCTCTTCCCCGAGCGCATCACCAACAAGACCAACGGCATCACGCCCCGGCGCTGGCTGAACGTGGCCAACCGGCCGCTGGCCGAACTGGCGGACGCCCGCATCGGGCCCGATTGGGTGACGGACCTCAACCAGCTTCACGGCCTTCTGCCCCATGCCGACGATGCCGGCTTCCGCGACGCCTTCCGCCGGGCCAAGCACCGTAACAAGCTGCGGCTGGCCACCGTGGCCCACGAGACCGCGGGCACCGTGCTGCCGCACGACTTCCTGGTGGACGCGCACGTCAAGCGCATCCACGAGTACAAGCGCCAGCTCATGAACATCCTGGGCGTCATCGCCCGCTACAACCGCATCCGCGACGGCGCCGTGGCGGACGTCGTGCCGCGCACCGTGGTCTTCGCCGGCAAGGCGGCGCCCGGCTACTGGCTCGCCAAGCACATCATCAAGCTCATCAACGACGTGGCGGACGTGGTGAACAACGACCCCAAGGCCCGCGATGCCCTGCGCGTGGTCTTCCTGCCCAACTACAACGTGTCGCTGGCCGAGCGCATCATCCCGGCGGCGGAGCTTTCGCAGCAGATCTCCACGGCGGGCACGGAGGCCTCGGGGACGGGCAACATGAAGCTGGCCCTCAACGGCGCCCTCACCCTGGGCACGCACGACGGCGCCAACGTGGAGATCGCCGAGCAGGTGGACGAAACGGACATCTTCCTGTTCGGCCTGACGGCGGAGGAGGTGGCCGAACGCCGCGCCGCCGGCCACGATCCGCACGCCGCCGTGGAAGCCACGCCGGAACTGGCGCGCGCCCTGGACATGGTGGGACAGGGCTTCTTCTCCCCCGGCGAGCCGGACCGCTTCCGGCCCATCCTGGACACCCTGTTCCAGCACGGCGACTGGTATCTGGTGACGGCCGATTTCGCCGCCTACATGGCAGCGCAGGACCGCGTGGACGCCCTGTACCGCGATCGCGAGGCGTGGACGGCGGCGGCCATCCGCAACGTCGCCCGCATGGGCCGCTTCTCCAGCGACCTCACCGTGGCCGACTATGCGCACGAGATCTGGGACGTGCCCACCAACCCCGTGCCGGCGGCGGTGCTGGGGGCGTGAGGTAGGCCGATGCCGACGGTGAGCATGTTCTATGGTATCATCATCCAGATGTTCTGGAACGACCATCCGCCACCGCATTTTCATGCCCTGTATGGGGAATATGAAGCGCTGGTTGACATAAGGTCGCTTGAAATCCTTCGCGGCGATCTGCCCAGGCGGGCCTTGAACATGGTCCAGGAGTGGGCGGGCGATCATCAGGGCGAGCTGTTGGAGAACTGGGAGCAATGCGTTTCGAAACAACACCCGAAACCGATCCCACCGCTGGTGTGACGCCACGGGTGCCGTGGCGCGTGGCAACGTGCGAGGTGTTGCGCGGCTACCGGCTGCATGTCCGTTTCCAGGACGGGACGGAAGGGGAAGTGGACCTTTCGGAATTGGTCCATGCGCCGGACGCCGGCGTTTTTGCCGACCTCCGGGACGAGGCGGTCTTCCGGCAGGCCCGGGTCGAGCTTGGTGTGGTCATGTGGCCGAATGGCGTCGATCTGGCGCCCGATGCCATGTATGACGCGATCCGACGCGACGGGGTGTGGCGGGTAGAGTTGTGAAAATGCCGTATTTAATGAACCGGTGTCCGGCTCATGCCGCGCTCATTCTGATAGAAGGGCATATCCATGGTGAAAACAACATTTTTCCTTGGCGCCGGTTTTTCAAGGCCAGCAGACATGCCAACTATGGGCGAATTTAAAGGATTCGCAGATTTATATGACACAATGCTTCGCAATGAACATATAGAAAAGAAAACAACCAGGACCAAATCTGCTAAAATTCATAGGGAAAAAATGGATGTATATTTTAAGTTTGTGAAATATTGTGAAAACATAAAAAATTCTGGAAACGCACACCTAAAAAATATAGAGCCATATAATATGGAAGACATTTTTATGTTGGCTGAAATGCTAAAGAGATGTGGTGTAGAAAGAATTAATATTGGCGATATAGATTTGGGTGTCGACGACGTTTACGAGGGATTGCTGTGGACGCTTTATAGAGTTTACACCAGGATACCGCCTCACAACCCGGCCAATAACAATTTGTCGGTATCAGAGGTAGACTGGAATGTGTACAAAAAAGTTGCGCAATTTGCCTGTAATAAGAAAAATAATGTAGATATAATAACAACAAACTATGACATGATTGCTGAATATATGTTTAATGCAGAAGGGTGTATGGTGTACTATCCCTCAGGAATCCCCTCATTTTGTTCTTGATCTGTCCGCCGTGCGTTGGGTAACCGGAGCGAATCTGGTTGGACGGCGC
>CAJXLG010000115.1 GCA_913055885.1 uncultured Rhodospirillales bacterium | reverse complement strand
CTGCGGCATGCCCAAGTTCGAGCACGGCGACCTGGCCGCCGTCGCCGACAAGGCGAAGCGCACGGCCCGGGCCCTCAAGCCGCAGATCGAGGCAGGCTGGGACGTGGTCGCCCTGGTGCCCTCCTGCGCCCTGATGATGAAGTTCGAGTGGCCGCTCATCGTGCCGGACGATCCCGACGTCCAGGCGCTGGCGCAGGCCACCTACGACATCACCGAATATGTCGTGGACATCGCCAACAACGAGGGCCTTGCGGAGGGCCTCCAGCCCCTGGACGGCGGCGTCGCCATCCATCTGGCCTGCCACGCCCGCGCCCAGAACATGGGCCCCAAGGGCGCCGAGATGCTGCGCAGGATCCCCCAGACCAAGGTGGAGGTGATCCAGCGCTGCTCCGGCCACGGCGGCCTGTGGGGCGTCAAGAAGGACAGCTTCCCCGTGGCGCTCAAGGTGGGCAAGGGCGCCTTCCGCGACATCGAGAAGACGAAAAAGAGCACCCAGCTCTGCTCCGAGTGCCCCCTTGCCGGGCTGCACCTGGTGCAGGGGCTGGAATGGATGAACGAGGGGCAGACGCCCCGCTTCACGGAAAGCCGGCATCCCATCCAGGTGATGGCGGCGGCCTACGGCCTGAGCGACGGCCGATAACGCCGCCAACCCGCATGATCACGCCCCCGGGCGGGGCCAAGGGAGGTCGCCATGAAACGCGAGATCACCCGTGACGACATCATCGACATGGAAAGCTACGGCGCCACCCGGCGCGAGCGCCGCCGCGCCATTCTCGGCGAGAAGAAGGACCGGCGCGTGCCCGTGGGACCGGTGGTGAACTTCCATTTCGAGACCTACGACACCATGTGGCTCCAGGTCCACGAGATGCTGTACATCGAGCAGGGCGGCGAGGAGCAGATCCCGGGCGAGCTGGAGGCCTACAACCCCCTGATCCCCAAGGGGGACGAGCTGGTGGCCACCGTCCTGTTCGAGATCGAGGACCCCGAGGAGCGCCGGAAGTTCATGGCGAGGATGGGCGGCGTCGAGGACTGCATGTTCATGGAGGTGAACGGCGAGCGCATCCGGGGCCGGGAAGAGGGCGACGTGGAGCGCTCCACGGCCGACGGCCAGGCCTCCACGGTGCACTTCGTCCACTTCCACTTCACGCCCGGGCAGATCCGCGCCTTCCAGCAGCCGGGCACGCGGGTGCTCCTGGGCATCGAGCATCCCAACTACAGCCACATGGCCGTCCTGCCGGAGGCCACCCGGGCGTCCCTGGCCGGGGATTTCGCCTCCGAAGCGGCGGCGGCGTAGGCCGCGAAAGGGGGGCCGATGGGACCCGCTGCCCCGCTCGCGTGTTTGCCGGCCCGCGTTCGGCCGCGGCGTTCCGGCCCCGGCACACGGTCCGGGCTGACGCGTTCGCGGCCGCGCCCGGGATACCTTGATGGTGACCCGGCGGCCATCGTGCATCCCGGCTGGTCCGCCGCCTGGCCGCCGGACATCCCCGGAGTTTCCAGCCCATGACCGTGCGCGACACCATCGAACAGAAGCTCAACGCCGGCCTCGCCCCGGAACGTCTGGTGGTGGAGGACTATTCCCACCAGCACGCCGGCCACGCCAACGCCGACCCCGGGGGTGGCAGCCACATCCGCGTGGCCGCCGTCAGCACCGCGTTCCGGGGACAGGCGCGGCCGCAGCGCCACCGCACCGTCCACAAGCTGCTCGCCGACGAGCTGGCCGGCCCGGTGCACGCCCTGGCCCTGGACCTGCGCACGCCGGAAGAGGACGCCGCCTCCGTGTGATATCAACCACTGAAAGTTTTGACTGTCAGTGGTTGGATGCGTTCTACGTCCCACCCCAGCCCCACGCCGCTTCCGGCCCCGCCTTACCCCTGGTGGGCCGGCACCGTTCGTCAGACACACCCATAAGTCAGTTCCAAAGGTATCTGGCATGATTTCCCGCCGGTTTCTTCGCCCGGGCAACTGCAAGACGCTACTACACATGATCTGCCCGTTATGCTAAAAGGCGCCCTGTCCCGCTTTAAGAGAAGAACCCTCCGGCTTGGACAGCCGGAACAAGTAACAAGGGGGAAGCCGCATTGGCCGGCGGGGAAAGGCGTTCCGCTTCCAGGGGGCTGGAGGCCCGCAACATTACCATCGGCGGGCGTCGCACCAGCATGCGCCTGGAACCCCAGATGTGGGAGGCACTGCACGAGATTGCCCGGCGCGAGGGGTGCTCCGTGCACGACATCTGCGAACACGTGGCGGCCCATCGCGGCGCGTCCAGCCTGACGGCGGCGACGCGGGTGTTCATCCTGGGGTACTTCCGCTCCGCGGCCACGCCGAGCGGGCATGCCACGGCCGGCCACGGCACCTTCGACGGCGAGACGGGCGGCCCCTCATCCGGCGGCTGAGCCCCCTTCCGCCGCGTCCCCCTCGGCGAGCGGCAGGGTGAAACAGAACGTTGCCCCTTCACCCGGCGTGCTCTCCACGTCGATGCTGCCGCCGTGGCGCTCCACCATGCGCTTGCACACGGCAAGCCCGATGCCGGTGCCGTCGATGGCGGTGTTGTCGCCGGGGCGCTGGAAGAGCTGGAAGGCGCGCTCCTTGTCCTCGGCGGCCAGGCCGCGGCCGTTGTCGCTCACCCGGAAAGAGGCCATGCCGTCGTCCCGTTTGCGGGCGGCCACGTGGATGGCGGGCCGGCGCCCGGGGTGGCGGTATTTCACGGCGTTGCTGATGAGGTTCTGGAACAGGCGCGCGAGCTGTTCACTGTCGGCGCACACGGCGGGCAGGGGGTCCCGGGTGATGGACACGCGGGCCTCCTCCAGGCCCAGCTCCAGGTTCTCCACGGCCGCCTTCACGCAGGCGTCCGCCGACACCGGGGCGGGCGGGCTGCCGTGGGTGGTCACCCGGGCGTATTCCAGGAGCCCGCGCACCATGCCCTGCATGCGTTCCGTCGTGTGGATGGCCCGGTCCAGGTAGTCGGCCACCTGGGGCGGAAGGTCGGCATTCGCGCGGTGCCGGATGAGTTCGAGGTAGCTGTGCACCATGCGCAGCGGCTCGCGCAGGTCGTGCGACACCGAGTAGGCGAAGTTCTCCAGTTCGGCGTTGGACCGCTGAAGCTCCTTCTGCGCCGCAACGGCCTCGTCGCGGGCGGCCCGGAGCTCGGCGGTGCGTTCGGCCACCTGGCGCTCCAGGTCCTCGTTCAGGCGCTTGAGGCTTTCGTTGGCCTGGAAGGCCTCGCGCGTCTTTTCCTCGGCGATGGTCTCGGCGGCCTGGCGCGCCCGTCGCTCGCGGTCCAGGTGGCGCCGGAGAACCCCGGGGTCCTCGCTCATCATCCGCCTCCCTCGGCCACCAGGGTGAAGCGGGCGGCCGTGCCCGGCCCTTCGCCTGGCAGATCCTCGCGGGCCCGGAGGGTCACGGGGGCGCCGAAGTGGTCCAGGCAGCCTTCCACGAGGCCGTGGGCCAGGGCCGCGAAGGGGCGCCGAGACCGGTAGGTGACGCACAGGGTGGCGGCGTCCGGGCGCTCGGTGGCGATGGTCGGCAGCTCGGCGTCCGGGTACAGCTTGCGGACCTCCATGTGGATATAGGTCTCCACCTGTTCCAGGAAGGGGAACGGGTGGTCCAGGCCCGCGACGAAGGCCGGGTTCATTTCGGCGAAGCGGTGGAAGAGGTGTTCGCCGAAGGCCGTCATCAAGGCCTCGGGGGTCTGGCCTGTTTCCGTTGCCAGGGCGTCCACCAGCCCGAGCATCTCCCTGTGGTTATAGGTGCCCAGGGCCGTATAGGCGCCGCCCGATTCGCCCACGGCGGCGTCGATGATGCGGTCCAGGGTGTCGAGCCCCGCCCGCCCCTCGACGAAGGCCGTGAACTCGGTGAAAACGATTCCCTTCACGGCTGCCTCCCCGCCCGATGCCGTGCTGCAAACACCAATTATGGTACCGGGACGGTGTCGGGCGCAATTTCAGACGCGGCGAAGAATTGCGAAACCCGCCCAGGTGGCGGCGGCGGGCAGCGTGAACGCAAAGGTGCTGCCGGTCCCGGCTTCGCCCGTCATCGCGATGGTCGCCAGGGTCCACCCCGCCTTGACGGGCGCCGGCGAGGGTTTGGCGCGATCACGCCCCGCCGCGCGGCAGGGTGAAGCGGAAGATGGTCCCCGCTCCCGGGGTGCCGTCCACGTCGATGCGGCCGCCGTGGCGCTCCACGATGCGCTTGCAGATGGCCAGGCCGATGCCGCTGCCGGCCGGCGCGTCGGGATCGGCCTCCAGGCGCTGGAAGAGCATGAAGGCGCGTTCGCGGTCCTCGGGGGCCATGCCGCGACCGTTGTCCGCCACGGCGAAGCGGGCCATGCCGTCGGGCCGCACGTCGGCGTCCACGCGGATGACGGGGGCGCGGTCGGGGTGGCGGTATTTCAGGGCGTTGCCGATGAGGTTCTGGAACAGCCGGGCAAGCTGGTTGGGGTCGGCCTGGACGTCCGGCAGGTCGCCCACCTGCAGTTCGGCGCCCGTCTCCCGGATGGTCAGGTCCAGGTTGGCCAGCGCCTCGTCCAGGGCCTGGCGCGCCGGGACGGTGGCGAAGGCGCCGCCGCGCGTGGTGACGCGGGAATATTCCAGTAGGCCGTTGATCATGGCCTGCATGCGGCCCGTGCCGTCGCGCGCCCGGCTGACATACTCGTGCGCCCGTTGCGGCAGGCTCTCGCCGAAGCGCCGGTCCAGCAGGTCCAGGAAGCTGGTGACCAGGCGCAGGGGTTCCTGCAGGTCGTGGGACACGGAGTAGGCGAAACTTTCCAGTTCGGCGTTGGAGCGCTGAAGTTCCGCCTCCATTTCCTTGCGCGCTGAGATGTCGCGCAGGATGGTGGAAAGCCGCGCCACGCTGCCGCGCTCGTCGAAATGGGCGATGATGACCTGGGAGACGGGGATCTCCCGGCCGTTGACGTCGCGGATGGCGCTTTCGCCCTCCCAGGTGCCGTGTTCCAGGGCGGCGGGGACGCCCTCGTTCACCACGGTCTCCGACGCCCAGTCGGGGTGCAGCCATTCGCCGGCCCGGGCGATCTCGGGCGGGACGTCGAAGCCCATGGCGCCCGGCTTCGACGGCGGCAGGCCCACCATGCGCCGGGCCCCGGCGCTCAGGTAGATGACGTTGCGCTCCGGGTCGGCCATGGAGATGAAATCGGGCGTGGATTCCAGGATCTCGATGAGCTGCCGGCGCGCCTCCTCCATGCGGCGCTCGGGGCGCAGGTCGCGCATGATGGTGGCATAGCGCTCCACCCGGCCGCCGGCGTCGCGGTGGGCGATGATGATCTGTGACGTGGGGATCTCCGTGCCGTCGCCCGCCAGGAAGGCCGTCTCGCCCTGCCACGTGCCGTCGCGGTCGGCGGTGGGCAGCCCTTCCGTCTCGATGAGCCGGTTGGCCCACGCCGGATGGCGCTCCCGCAGGTCGCGTGACGGGGGCGTGGCGTCGGCCGCCACGCCCAGCACACGCTTCAGGGCCGGGTTGTCGTACAGCACGCGACCCTCCGGGGTGGCCATGCTCACCATGTCCGGCGTCGCCTCCAGCACGGCGGCGAGGCGGTTGCGCTCCCGTTCCGCGCGGCGGCGTTCCGTGACGTCCTGGATGATGCCGCCGTAGGTGTCGGCGTCGCCGGGCAGGCGCCGGGCCACCACGGAGATCTCGATGTCGCGGCCGGCCAGGGTGCGCACCGGCAGGGTGTTCCGGCGCACCTCGCCCTCGTCGCGCAAAGTGTTGACGAAGGCGGCGCGGTCGCGCGTGTCGGTGTACAGCTCGGCCAGCCGCAGGCCCGCCACGTCCTCGGCCGTGCCGGCGTCCAGGATGGTGGCGAAGGCCTGGTTGGCCTCCAGCACCCCGCCGTCGCGATCCAGCCCGGCCCGGTAGACCCCCACGGGCAGGCGTTCGAACAGGTCGCGGTAGCCCTCCAGCTGGGCGCGGTAGGCCTTTTCCTCGGTGACGTCGTGGACGATGGAATGCAGGTAGGTGTGGCCGCCCACGTTCACGGGGCCGCTGTATACCTCCACATTGCGTTCGCTGCCGTCGGCCAGGCGGTGGCGGAAATTGAAATGGAGTCGCTGTTCCCGGCGCGCCTGTTCCATCTCGGCGCGCGTGGCCTCGGGGCTCAGGGTGTTGATGTCGTGGATGTACTCGTGGCACAGGGCGTCCACCGTCATGCCGTAAAAGCGCGCGGCGGCCGGATTGGCGTCCACGATGCGCCCGCTGTCGGGCTCGATGAGCAGCTTGATGGCGGGGTTGTTGGTGAACATCTGGCGGTACATGCGCTCGCGGTCCGCCTGGGCGCTGGCCATGCGCTGGCGCTCCGTGGCGTCGTGGAACACCACCACGGCACCGGCGCTGTCGCCGTCCGGGACGGAGGCCACGCTGTATTCCACCGGCAGCCAGGTGTCGTCGGCCCGGCGGAAACGGTCGTCCGTGACGCGACGGGTCTGGCCGTCCGCCAGGGTACGGTGAACGGGGCAGGCCGCCAGGGCGTGCGCCGATTCCCCGTCCGGCGGCTCGTGCAGAAGGGGGTGGGCGCGCCGGCCGCGCAGCTCGTCGCGCTGGTGGCCCGTGAGGCCCGCCGCGGCCCGGTTGGCATAGGTCACCGTGCCCTCGCCGTTCACCTCCAGCACGCCGTCGGCCACGGAATCCAGGATGAGATCGAGGCGCTGGCGCTCGCGTTCCAGGGCCGCCTCGCCGCTGACGCGGTCGCTGACGTCCATGGCCACCGCGACCATCTCGCGCAGCCGGCCGTCCGGGTCGTGCACGGCCGCCAGGGTCACCTGCGCCCAGCCGGGCGCGCCGTCGGCGCGCCGGCACGGGCGCTGGATGCCGGCGCGCCGGCGGTGGCCCGCCTGCAGGGCGGCCATCAGGGCGTGGCTGTCGTCACCCTGCGCGGCGGCGATGATGTCCGCCAGGGGCCGCCCGCGGCAGGCCGTCGTGGTGCAGCCGAACAGGTCGCCGAAAGCGGCGTTCAGGCGGCGCACCGTGCCGTCGGCATCGGCCAGGGCGATGCCCATGCCGGCATTGTCGAAGACGGCGTGGAATTCGCGCTCGCGGCGGTTCAGGCTGTCGCGGGCCGCGTCGCGCGCCGCCACCACGTCCGTGACGTCGTGCAGATGCGCCAGGAGGGCGGTAACGGTGCCGTCCTCTCCGGTGACGGGGATGCAGGTGGCGTCCACGTGGTGCTCGCCCGCGTCGAGGGCGAGGGTGTGGCGGGCCGTCACCGTTTCGCCCGTGGCCGCCGCCCGCGCCAGGTAGGGGGTGACGGCGGCCGCCGCCCGTGCCCCGAGAACGTCGTCCAGGGGCCGGTCCGTGACGGCGGCCGTGTCGCGCGCCCCGACAAGCGCGAGGGCGGCCGCGTTCGCCCGGGCGCAGCGCAGGTCCGGCGTGCAGACGAAGACGGGATCGGGAGTGGCGCCCAGGAAGGCGCTCCACAGGGCGGAGTCCATGCGCGGCCGCTTTCCTTTGAACCGGAACAGTTTAGCGCCGGGGCCGGCGGCGCGGCAAGCGGCGGCCGCCGTGCAGGGCATGCAGGCTTTCGCCGTCCGGGGCGGGCCGGTATCATGACCGCCCATGACGGACGGCGGCAACGACCCGGCACAAGGACTCTTCGCGGCGGCGGTGGCACGCCACGCGGCCGGCGACACCGTGGCCGCGGAAACCCTCTACCGCAAGGTGCTGGGCCTTGTTCCGGAGGGCGCCGCCGCGGCCTACAACCTGGCGCTGCTGCTGCGCGACACGGATCGCCCCGGGGACGCCGCCGGCTGGCTGGCGTGGACGGTGGCGGCGGCGCCGGATCATGCCCGGGCGTGGGGGGCGCTGGCCGGTGTTCGGGCCACCCTGGGGGAGCGGGAAGCGGCGGTGGATGCGGCGCGGCGGGCCCTGGCCCTGGCCCCCGACAATGCCGCCCTGCACAACGCCGTGGGCACCATCCTGAACGACGCGGCGCATCCGGAAGAGGCCGAGGCCGCCCTGCGCCGGGCCGTCGGCCTCGATCCCCGCATGGCGGCGGCGTGGAGCAACCTGGGCCGGCTGCTGGCGAGGCAGGAGCGCGCCGAAGAGGCCGTCGCGGCGCACGACACCGCCGTGGCCC